>JAOUEZ010000009.1 GCA_029858465.1 Thermoplasmata archaeon
CAACAATGGCTTTATTCGGCTGCACCTGAACTCCGGTCAGTTTCGCGACAAGTCTGGAGACATGCGTGAGCTTCCGAAGATCGATATTTGTCGGGATTCCGTAGAAGGTCGCAAGACCTACGGCAATCTCTTCGAGAGCTGCGTTGCCGGCTCTCTCGCCCAATCCGTTCATTGTGCAGTGGATTTCCTCTGCACCGGCGAGCACTGCGGCTAAGGAGTTAGATACCGATAGACCGAAATCGTCGTGGCAATGCACTGCCAGGGGAACCTTGGCAACGGTCTTCAAATTGGTTATGAGGCCGCTCATCGCCTGAGGTATCATCACTCCGACGGTATCGGGTATATCGATTCTGTCGACTTTTGCTCCTTGAACAGCGATAATGACTTCTTTGAGGAACTCCACATCACTCCTTGTCGCATCCTCAGGAGAGAACTCGACAGTGAATCCATGCGATTTAGCGTATTCGACCGCCCAGATGGCTTTCTCGACTACTTGTTCTCTCGACATCTTGAGCTTGGTCTTCATGTGAATATCGGAAGTCGCGATAAAGACATGAATCGACTTGAGATCGCAATCTATGACGCTGTCAATGTCTGCCTTACTCGATCTTGACAGCCCGAGTACTTCGCATTTCAATCCGAGCTTCCCGATCGCCTTCACGGCCTCTTTTTCACCCTCTGAGGTTATCGGGAAACCGGCTTCTATGATGTCGACGCCGAGATCATCGAGAGCCTGTGCGATCTTAATCTTATCATCTAAGGAAAGCGCGACGTTCGGGGTCTGCTCGCCGTCCCTCAGCGTTGTATCTAGTATCCTGACCGATTTCGGGAGCTTCTCGCCACCGAGGGCTTTTCTAATGTTCTCGCCTATCTGCGAGACTATTTTCTTTGTCTGGTCCACACTGGAACTGTCTCCGCCCGAAGGTTTATTTTCGATTCTCTCAGGGATGCTCAAGGAAAACACTCTCCCCAAAACTTGTTTGCACTGGTTCAGCCCAGCAGAAGAAGCAGCAAAGAAAGAATTGCGTTATGTGATTTGCTTCCTGACATTTTTGCCGCCGTCCTAGTGCATAGCGCTTTTGAGGTATTGCGCAGGCATTAGATAACCAATGAACATATAAATATTGCGGAAATTGACTGGCCTTCTACATTATGGGCTTGTAATATTGGCGCGATAAGATATCGATGCCCAATATTTAAGAGAAAATATCAGATTCCTGCAATCTACTCTTTTTCTTCTTCATCAGTAGCTCTCGGCAAAATAATGAACCCGCACTTGTCTTCTCCCTGACAGATGCATTTCCGTTCAAAGGCGTGCATCGGCGTCTTGAATGCGCGGAGACCTATGCTTTCGAGCGCCAGAGAAATATTCTTACAGACCGGCTCGGTGCCAGTGCCATATTGACTCGGTATCATCGATATGGCGGATATTTTAATGGTCTTGCTGTGATGATTTATCTCATCGATCTTGAAATCTGATATCCAACCAGACCTCTTCAGCCTATCCAGTCCTTCTTCGAGGATCGACTCAGGCGACCCGTCCTCATTTAAACCTGATAGTTGATCATGAAGGTCTGCAATGCCAGAGAAGGCTATATCCAGCTGTCTGGTGACCCAATGGCTGTTCTCCGCGACCTTCAATAGATTTGCTAACGCAAGTATTCCGTCAGCCGGTTGCACTCTCAGAAGACCCTTGAACCTGTCCTGCCCTTCCGAGGAAATCCTGAGGGTTGTCGGCAGCTTTTCAATATCTTTCTGAGAGGCAATCAACGGTTTCTGAGGATGTATCTCCGGAACCGCCGACGAGGAGGTATTCTGAAGCCGTCTCTTCTTGCCGAGGTCCTTTGCGAGATTATATTTCTCTCTGGCCTGGTCAAGGACTTCGTACGTAGAAGCCCTCGTCTCAAGATCCTTCAGTCTCTTGCTGACCCAGCCGATTCCTTCAAGATGGCCGAGATATCCGACCTCAAAACCGAGTCTCGCGATTTCGAGCAACACTGTTCGAGCATTCCTGTTATCCCTGGTGTCATCGCCCATCTCGATTCACCGCCGGCCATTTGGTGTAGAAGAATCCGACGAAGCGGAGACTCCACGCTTCCCCGATAGTTCGTATCGTGTGGCCCGGTTTCAATTATGATAACGAATATTTCAATATTGGCAGATTGACGCTTTTTTCTGAATCAGCGAAGTTATTTCTCGGCCAGTTGAAAAATCAATCCGATTGAGGACGGGGGAAAAATATGAACCTGCACTTCTCGTCGCCCTGAGAGATACAACTCCTCTCGGCGACAATCACGGGCTGATTGAACAGTTTGTTGCCTATGGATTCCAAGGCGATACATATCGGCCTGCAAACGGGTTCCGATGAGGTCCCGACAGCTCGCGCTATCTGCGAGACAGCATCTATTCGAACGCTCCTGTGCTCGACATCAATATCCACAATATCGTAGCTCTCGAGCCATCCTATGTCGGACAGAATTGTAAGGCCTTCTGTGAGGACACTTGCCCGGTCACCCTCATCTGGCTTCAATTCTGCCAATCTGTCGTGGATATCGGCGACGTTCGAAATGACGGTGCTGACACGATCCATCAATATCTCGCTCCCCTGCGCGAGCCTGATCATATTTGCGACGGCCTGAATGGCATCCTTTACTGGAACCCTTGCGACAGACACGCCTTTCGGCAAGGACGACTCAACAATCGTTGTCGGAGTGGCGATCCCTTGTATCTTGCCTTTGTGATTGAGGATGCCAGAATCCGATGGTAATGATGAAAACAATCGGTTCCTCTTCCCGAATTCTTTGCCGGCCTTATATTTCTCAATGACATTCTGAGCGATCCCGAGTGGCAGCGCTTCGCTAACCAATCGCGTATATCTCGCCCTTATCCAACCTGCGCTCTCATCGAGACCCGAAAAACCGACTTCATACCCGAGCCTCAGAGCCTCACGTAGAATCCGTTTCTCCGCCTCTTCAAATTGCTCAATCATGATAATCTGGCTCGCAATAAATGTGAGATTTTAAGAGACCTTTTTAGCTATGCTATGTAGACACGACGGGGTAGCATACCATATAACCTAAATGTCATGAATATCAAAATTGAGAAATCCTAGCCATTTCAATCCATCCGGAGGCCTAATCTCGACCAAAAGGGACAGGGTCACTCGAAAGGTTTATTGTTGACCTTCCGACTTCATGCATCGGTTCAAATGGCAGAGCGGGCAATTAAAGTGGCATTTCAGGGTGTCAGAGGAGCTTTTTCCGAGGATGCCTGTCAAGCACATTTTGGGATGGATGTCGAGATCATCCCCTATCCAAGCTTCTCAGAGGTCTTCGAGGCAACGGAAAACGACTCGGTGACCCATGCGGTCGTCCCAATCGAGAACTCCATCGAGGGTAGCGTGGCGCAGGTGAACGACCTACTGCTCGAAAACGACCTCATGATATCAGGAGAGGTTGTGCTCCGAATAAGGCATTGCCTTATTACGATGCCAGGAACGAAAATTGAGCAGATAAAAAGAGTCTACAGCCATCCGCAGGCGCTCGGGCAATGCAGGAGATTCCTCTCACAATATCCAGAGTGGGAGGTAATAGCGACATATGACACGGCCGGCAGCGCAGCCATGATAAAGAAGAACAGAAGGGACGACGAGGCTGCGATTGCGAGCGCCAGAGCCGCGGAGATTTACGGGTTTGAAATATTGAAAGAGGGGATTGAGAGCGACCATCAGAATTTCACACGATTCTTCGTCCTCGAGAAGCATCCGAAAACTTCGAAGGATGCGAACAAGACTTCGATTGCCTTTGCCGCCAAGAACACACCAGGTGCGCTCTACCTATGCCTCAAGGAATTCGCCGAGAGGGGGATCAACCTCACGAAGCTAGAATCTAGGCCGAGAAGGAACAAACCCTGGATGTATGTCTTTTTTGCGGACATAGATGGGAATGTGGAAGATCCAAACATAAGCGACGCAATCGGCGGACTGCTTAGGACGGCCGCGTTCGTCAAGATCCTCGGCAGCTACAGAAAAGCCGGTGAAGCATTCGACCCTTTGGCCAATAAATCTCATTAGCGGAGTATACCTGCGCCCTCGGCCGCCGATTTAGCCAGCTCACGGTATCTCAGAAGCATTCCGCTCACTGGTTTCTTCAGTGGTCTGAATGCCTTCAGCCTCTTCTTTAGCTCTTTGTCGGAAATATCGAGCTTGAGGAGCCTGCGCTTCAAATCTATCTCGATCTTATCTCCATTCTTGACGACAGCAAGAGGACCGCCGACATATGCCTCAGGACTCACATGCCCAACGGAAAGCCCCCTGGTTCCTCCGGAGAACCGCCCGTCTGTTATTAGCGCTACCGAATCGCCCAAGCCCATGCCAGTAATGAGGCTGGTCGGACCGAGCATTTCGGGCATGCCTGGCCCACCCCTCGGCCCTTCGAATCTTATGATCACAGCATCGCCCGGTCTGATCTTTCCACCCAATATCGCCTTTGTCGCAAGCTCCTCGGAATTGAAGACTCGCGCCTTTCCTGTGAAACGTGATGAAGACTCAGAGACGGCGGATTGCTTGATGACCGCGCCGTCAGGGGCGAGATTGCCTTTTAGGATCGCGATCCCGCCTTCTTTGTGATACGGGTTTGTCAACGGTCGTATGACATTTTCATCAAGGATGCGGGAATAGCTCGCGACATCAATCATTGACATGCCGAACACATTCCATGTCTCCTCAAGAGAATCTTTGATCCGGTTCAGAATCGCAGGCACTCCGCCCGCTCTATCGAAGTCTATCAGGAAATGAGGACCTCCTGGTCTCAGATTCACCAGATGCGGTATGCCGCGCGATATCTTGTCAAACACAGAGAGGGGCAATTTCACACCGAACTCCGCTGCGATTGCCGGAAGATGAAGGCAGGTGTTCGTCGATCCACCTATTGCCATGTCGGCTCTGATCGCATTCCGGAAGCTTGCTGCTCCGATCGAATCTCTGGGCTTCCGCTGCTGATCTATTAGCCTGACTATCTCCTTGCCCGTGTGAAATGCGGTTCCGAGCTTTTCCTGGCTGATGGCATGCGATGTCCCGCATCCGGGCATGCTCAGTCCGAGAACCTCGGTAAGGCACGACATTGTATTTGCTGTGAACAGTCCTGCGCATGAACCGGGTCCCGGGCACGCGCATCTTTCAATCTGATACACGTCCTCCTCGCTCATTTTTCCTGAGGCGCACGCGCCGAGCGCTTCGAATATTGATATCAGGTCCAGCTGTTTATCGCCCAATGTCCCAGGAAGCATCGGTCCGCCCGTAACGATGGCAGCCGGAACGTTCAGCCTGCCGGCTGCCATCAGCATTCCGGGTGTTATCTTGTCGCAGTTTGTAATCCCGACCCATCCGTCCAGCTGATGGGCTTCTATCATGGACTCGACGGAATCGGCGATGAGATCCCTTGAGGGCAGCGAGTATCTCATCCCCTCATGACCCATCGCGATGCCGTCGCATATTCCGGGGATGCCGAATACAAGAGGTGTGCCTCCAGCCTCTCTAATTCCAGCCACAATCCTCTCTGCTATCCTGTTGAGATGTACGTGCCCTGGTATGATCTCGTTCCAGCTGTTGGCAACTCCGACCATTGGCTTACTAAGGTCCAAATCTGTCAGACCAGACGCTCTATAGAGCCCTCTCGCAGGTGCTCTACTCAGCCCCCCAATCGCTTTTCTCGATCTGAGTTCTGTCGTCATACAATCGCCCGATCATGCATCCATCGAATCAAGCTTGAAATCCTTGTGCAGTGCCTCGACTGCCGCCTTCATATCCTTCCTGCTCACGATGAAGGATATGTTCAGTTCCGAAGACCCCTGCGCAATCGTCCTGATATTTATCTTATTATCAGCCATTGACTTGAACACATTTGCAGCGACACCAGGAGTACCTCTCATACCTCTTCCGACAGTGGCGACAATGCAAAATCCTCCTTCGCCTGTGATTTCTCTGACCAGCTTCGAGCCAAGCAATGAAAGTTCCAGAACGTTCATTGCATCATCCGCATCTGCCTCGGGAACTGCGATGGACATGTTGGCTTCGGATGAGCTCTGAGAGATCATGAGCACGTCTATGTCCTGATCTGCGAGCATCTCGAGCACTCGGCCGGCCACCCGCGGGGTGCCGACAAGTCTTGCTCCGGAGATGTTGATCAGGTGCACCCTGTCGATAACGCTTATCGCTCTCACGACGCCCTTATTATCATCATTCTCATCGACGAATCTTATTATATGCGTGCCCTCTTTCTCTGGCTCCCAGACATCCTTGATCTGATAAATGAGGTCCGAATCAAGGCCGACCTCGAGAGCTCTCGGATGAATCACTCTCGCACCGAAATGCGCGATCTCGATCGCCTCGTCGAAGGCAATCTTCTTGATGAGTCGGGACTCAGGATATAGGGATGGATCAGCGGTCATTATCCCTCTCACTTCTTTCCAGAACCATAGTTCGTCCACCTTCAGAGCAAGTCCGATTATCGCCGCGGAATAGTCAGATCCTCCTCTGCCCAGAGTTGTCATGACACCGGTCTGTGTGGCGGCGATGAAGCCTGAAACGACCGGTATTATTCCGTCCTTCATTAGAGGATCCAGATTTTGACGCACCTGCATGGAGGTCACGTTCATCAGCGGTTCCGCGCTCCCGAAATTATCATCGGTCAGAATGCCCGCTTCCCCTCCGGTCAGGGCTTTTGCGTGAATCCCTTCAGCCTCGAGAGCCGCCGCGAGAATCGGTGTCGATAGCCTCTCGCCGAAGGATAGCAGCAGGTCTCTCGATCTCGGGGTTAGTTCGCCGACATGCGATATTCCCATCACGACATTCTTGAGGTCGTCTAGAAGGGAGCGAACGGTTCTTGTCACCTGCTGGCTTATCACCTGATCGTCGATCGATTTGATCGCAGCAATGTGAATCGCCGCAAGCGCTTCTATCGAGGCATCAATGGTGGATTTCTTTGAGGCAGTGATGTTCTTCATCAGCTCGACAAGTCTGTCGGTCACGCCACCGAGAGCTGATATGACAACAATTATCTGATGACCTTTGCCGGTGCTTTCCTTTACGATTTTTACTACCTGCGAAATCCCGGCCGCGTCCTTCACAGCCGCGCCCCCGAACTTCATCACCATCTTCATTTCAAAGTCTCCGCAAATGTAGTATTGATCGCACTATGCCCTCCTGAGTATCCTCGGCATGGCCACCATTGAGGAGTGCGCATAGGTCTTCCTGATATCTATAAGGTCGCGAAGGACGGCGCTCGCAGTCTCGATTCCTCCGGCTCCTTTTCCGACTATTGTGATTTCTCCTGCGAGGTCTGTATCGAAGGTCAATGCATTGATCGTCCCGCTTACATTCAGAGGATGATTGCGCGGAATCGCGAGCGGTGCTACTTCGATTTTATCGCCGCACGATGCTATCAATTTGATCGCCTTGCCCTCCATCTTCGCTCTCTTGATATCCTCAATCTTGATATCCCGAATCCCTTTAATTGAGAGGTCCTTTATCGACAGGCTCTTGCCCATTACCCAGTTAGCCATTATCACCAGTTTGGCCGCAGGATCGAGCGCATCGACATCATAGGTCGGATCAGCCTCAGCATATCCTTTCGTCCTTGCTTCCTCGAGCGCGGACTCGAAGGATACTCCCTCGGAATCCATTTTGGACAGAATGTAATTGGTTGTGCCGTTCAGGATGCCCATGAAGGAGCGGATCTTCAATCCGTCCATGCACCTTTTTGCGAGGTCGAGCATTGGTGTCCCTCCGCCAACGGTTCCGCTGAATCTCAGAGATACTTTATTGTGGTCGGCCAATTCGACCAGCGCAGGCATGGCAATGGCGAGAGGCCCTTTATTGGTGGTCACTATATCGACGCCGTTCTTCATGGCCGCCCTCAGATGATTCAGACCCGGCTGGCCGGTCTCAAGGTTGGTCGGGGTTGTCTCAATCATGACCTCGCAATCAAGCTCCTCAAGTAGGCCGTTCAGTCTTACGTCTGGAACAAAATATTCCTTGAAGTCTTCCATCTTCTTGCTTCTATCAGTTGCGCTGAGTGCGACTTCGGGCGGAATCCCTCTCTGATTGACGAGGGCGCCGTCGATGTCGACTATGCCCACTATCTTGGGAATGAGGCCGTATCTGCTCCGTAGCATTTCCTGGTGCTCTACCAGGACTTTCACCGAGCTTCTTCCGACGACTCCGAACCCAACAACTATCAATCGCAATCTATCCACCTCATTTCGAAAGGATTCTCCTCAGAGCGTCGATGCTAGGTTCGATTTCGATCGCCTTTTCCGACGCCCTTATAGCGCTGTCCGGGTCTTTCAGCCCGTGCCCGGTCGCGACGCAGACAATTCTCTCGTTTCTATCTATCTTTTCATTTCCGATTAATTTGATTAGGCCTGCGACGCTCGATGCCGCCGCTGGCTCGATGAATAGCCCCTCGGTCCTTGCAACCAGCTTTTGGGCAGAAATGATCTCCTCATCAGTAACAGTGAACGATGTTCCTTTGGAATTTTTAATCGCACGAATAGTCTTTTTCCAATTTGCTGGGTTGCCTATCTTTATCGCTGTGGCGACAGTCTCAGGATTCTTGATAGGCTCGATTTTCTCGACGCCTTTCTCGAAGGCTTTCGCTATCGGAGCGGCCCCCTCGGCCTGAATGCCGAATATCCTTGGAGCCCCATCGATAAGTCCTATCATCCCATATTCCGAGAAACCTTTCCAGTAGGCAGCGCTATTACCACCGTTTCCCACAGGTATAATCAGAGAATCGGGAGCGCCCTTCAGCTGGTCGCATATCTCAAAGGCCGCGGTCTTCTGGCCCTCGGGTCTGAAAGGATTGATCGAGTTCAAGATATACAGACCGAGCTCCTTGCTCGATTTGACGACAAGATCGAGAGCGTCGTCGAAATTTCCTTTCACGGCGAGCACGATCGCCCCATGCATCATCGCCTGGCTAAGCTTCCCAAGGGCGATCTGCCCTGAAGGTATCATCACGATGCATTTCAGACCTGCAAGGCCTGCATAGGCGGCAAGGGATGCAGATGTGTTCCCTGTGGATGCGCAGACAACGTTTTTCACTCCGAGGTCGAGAGCTTTCGATATCCCGACTGTCATGCCCCTATCCTTGAACGACCCGGTCGGATTCATTCCATCGAATTTGATGTACAATTCGTCGATTCCGAGCTGTCTTCCAAGATTTACACAGTAGTGAAGCGGTGTTCCGCCTTCATTCATAGAAATCGGAGAAGACAGTCTCATTCTCGGCAGGAGTTCATGATATCTCCAAACGCTGAGCGGTCTCGAATCGAATTTCTTCCTGAGCTCCACTGGGTCGACATCTTCGAGAGGTATCACCACCTCCAGAAGGTTGCCGCATGATTGGCAGGAATAGAGTATCTCGTTCTTTGAGTATTCCTTGCCGCATTCGATGCATCTCAGGACTTCGTCTTTCATATGCACACTCTGCTCGATGATGTCTCCGTAAGAAAAATCATCCGTATATTAGCTTATTCATAAAAGCCAGTGCTTATTTCGCCAAATTCTGTTCCTCTGGCGTTCTGAAGAGCTAGTAGAAGCCAATCTTTTTGTGAGCGGTGGTCTATCGCGGAATGACTCATATGAGTTCACCGAAAAGCATCATGGTCGAGGCACCTGCAACAATGGCGAATTTCGGACCGGGGTACGATACTTTCGGTCTCTGCATCGATAGACCAGTGGACATTCTCGAAATCGAAAGATTGGATGGAAAAGGCATCGAACTCGAAGTATCGAAGAGGGGGTATAAGGTCCCTCTTGACATTGATGAGAACACAGCTTCGGTAGCGGCCAGGGAGTTGCTCCGATTATACGGTAAAGATCTGAGGAGCATCAGCCTGAGAATGTGGCTAAGAAAAGGCATCAGGCCCGGCAGCGGACTGGGGAGCAGCGCGGCCTCTGCAGTGTCCGGAGCCTTAGGAGTCGCAAGCTTGCTTGGTCTAAAGGATAAAAAGAAAATTTTGATGGCAGCTGCAAAAGGTGAGGCTGTCTCAAGCGGAACGCCCCATCTTGATAATGTGTCGCCCTGCCTCTTCGGAGGATTCACGGTGGTATTGGATCATAGGAAATTGGATATCCTGAGGATCAAGCCTCCACAGATGAAAATAGTTGTCTGCCTTCCCGAGATGGTCATCGAAACTGCGAAGGCTCGGGAGCTTATCCCAAAGCATGTTCCGGTAAAGACATCGATATCTCACAGCAGCTGGGCATCCGGCGTAGTCCACGGAATGAAGGCGGGCGATATATCTCTTGTTGCGAGATGCCTTCGCGACGAAATCGCAGTGCCCGCGAGGAAACAGCTGATAGAAGGATTTGATTCGGCGAGAAAAGAGGCATTGTCCGCGGGAGCGCTCAGTTTCTCAATAAGCGGCTCTGGACCTGCGGTATATTCTCTTGCAGAAATAAATCATGAGTCTATAGGAAAGGCCATGGTCAAAGGGTTCCGAGAGGCCGGCGTTAAATCCAAATTTTTCATCGCGATGCCGGGAAAAGGTGCCAGAGCGAAAACTCAGGATTAATCGATTTTCAAAATCCAGCAATAAAGAGTTTATGAACCGCCCCTATTAGAAGGAGCGGTTTCAATGTTTTTAAGTGATTATTTCTTGACGAGCTCCTTTGCCTTCGTAACTGCGCCCGAGGCGTCTCCGCTATATCCGCTTGCCCCGATCTTCTTTGCGAAGTCTTCGGTAACAGGAGCGCCGCCGATCATTGTCTTAGCGCCCTGAGAGGCGGAAACCTGTTTCACAACTTCAGCCATGTGAGGCATTGTTGTCGTCATTAGAGCCGAGAGTGCTACAATGTTTGGCTTTGCATCTTTGACGCTCTGAATGAACTTCTCATTCGGAACATTCACGCCCAGGTCAACGACTTCGAACCCGTTCGCAGAAAGAAGCGTCGCGACAAGGTTCTTCCCGATCTCATGAATGTCGTCAAGTACGGTTCCGATCAATACTTTCCCCGCCGTTGTCCGTCCGGGACTTCCAGCAGGTATTGCTGGCTCAAGTACCGCCATTGCGGTCTTCATTGTCTCTGCGCCCATGATCAACTCGGGCAGGAATATCTCGCCATCTCCGAACCTCTTGCCGACTGTTTTTATTCCCTCACCAAGTCCCTGCTCAATGGCTTTGATGGGATCAATCCCCTTCTCAAGGACCTCCTGCGCGATATCCTTTACGCAGTCGATATCATAGTTGATCACAGCATTTTTTAGTCGCTCTATTACATCATCCATGTTTATCATCCTCCTCCCGGCTCGTTGCCCATGATTTTGCAGGTGAACTACCTGATAATGGAACTCATAGCTCCATCGGTTTCGAGGCGGCTCACCTTTGAATCGGCAAACCCCGGATAGTATCGCGGATGCTCAATCCGGCAATTTACCTCAAACATCAAGTGGTAGATAAAATCTCCTCTAAAATTGCGCTTATTGAACTTCCTTGGCAGATAATTTTCCATCGCCAGACAATTTCTATTGAAATTTTTCCTAAAAAATTTGAAACGGTTTCAGAGCGGACTGGGTGATAATTCCATTGTTTTTTTCGAAGACATTATTACTAACTTGTGCCTGTCCCTCGGACAGGAGCATGTTTAGGAGGTGAAAGTTTGGCTGCAGATTTCCCTGTGGTAAAGCTTGTAGGAACTAAGAAGACCGTATTGATTGGAGCAAGGAAGACGCCCGTTCTGATAGGGGAGAGAATCAATCCGACCGGACGCAAGAAATTGACTGAGGCAATAAAGGCTGGGGATTTCGATTACATCCGCAACGAGGCGAAGGCACAGATTGCCGCCGGAGCAGATTGTCTTGATGTCAACATGGGTGTTCCAGATACTGATGAGAAGGCCAACATGATCGCGGCGATAAAGGCGGTCCAGGAGGTGGCAGATGTGCCTCTCGTGATTGACAGCTCAAATCCTGAGGTGATCAAGGCAGGGCTTGAGGTGGTGAAGGGAAGACCAATGATCAATTCGACGACCGGTGAGGAAAAGCGCCTCATAACCGTTCTGCCGCTCGCAAAAGAATATGATGTTGCTGTTCTTGGTCTGACACTTGACGACGCAGGAATTCCTGCACAGGCGGAAAAGAGAATAGCAGTAGCCAACAAGATCTACGAAAGAGCGAAGAAAATCGGTCTACAAAATGATCAGCTGCTGATAGACCCGCTCGCCCTTGCTTGCGCGACAAATCAGGAGGGTGGCAAGGCATCTTTGGATACGATTGGATATGTCCGGAACACACTGAAACTGAACACATCCATCGGCTTAAGCAACATTTCATTCGGGATGCCTGAGAGACCGCAATTGAATGCCGCGTTCCTCCTGCTGTGCGTCGGCCAGGGATTGACATCATTCATAGGGAATCCGATGGACAAGGATATCCAGTTCGCATTGAAGTCGGTGAGTCTTATGTGGGGAGAGGACAGATTCGGCATGGGCTACGTCAAACATTGCAAGCTGATAATGGCGGACCAGCCAAAGAAGTGAAAAAAACCTTTCTTTATTATATCATATATGCGAGGGGATCATTTGCCCCTCGTCACTCTGATTTTGACAGATCGCGATGACTCGGGATATTTTCTCGAATCCTGATGCGGAAAATCCAAAGACGCGATGAACCTCTTCTGGAAATCCTTTTCAAGAGATAGTTCGACATGCTCTGCCTTCTTCGCTATCGCGTCTATCTTTCGCCTTGCATTCATGTCGGTGACCAACTGGATAGCGCCCGTCCCAGCGGCGTTTCCAACGGGCATTATTTTATTTAATGGAATCTCCGGGAACATCCCGATGAGCCTTCCGTTACGTATAGACATATTTGCCCCGAACGCACCCGCAAGCAGCAGTCTATCTATCTTTTTGATGCCCATCTTATCGATGAGTATCTCGAGACCTGCATGCATCGCGGCCTTGGCGAGCTGCAGCTGTCTTATATCTCCCTGAGTCACAGAGACTTCTCTTCTACCACTCGAATACATTAAATATCTGGCATTGCCGTGTTTTCCCACGAGGGACTCGCCACAATTCTTTTGGACATATGTCCCAGCAGAATCGACAAGTCCGATGCGCAACGATTCTGCTACGAAATCTATCAGTCCTGATCCGCAAAGACCGATTGGCTCGGATTTCCCTATTGTTTCAAATTTCAATTTTCCTGCTTCAGACCAGACTCTAATTATAGCTCCCTCAGTAGCTCTCATGCCATATGAGATATTGCCGCCTTCAAATGCTGGGCCAGCGGCAGAGGAACAGCAAAGCAATCGCCCCTCACATGCGAGTGCAATCTCCGCGTTCGTCCCTATGTCAATTACCGCGGTAGGAATTTCGGAACTTAGTAAATCGGTCGCGAGAAGCACTGCGACCAGATCAGCTCCGACGAAGCCAGCGATCAAAGGCGGGGCGGTGATTTTCGCATACTCAAGACCTTTCAAATGAATATCCTTCCCAACGATTTCAATCGCATTTTTTATTTCGGGAGAGAAAGGAACCTTGCCCAGTCGAGTCACATCAAGACCGAGGAACAAATGATGCATGGCAGTATTGCCAACAAATGTTATCCTAAGAACATCCGACGAGGAGCACCCCATCTTCGATGCCAGCTTTCGAATGAGATCCGATACGCCGTCTCTGACGACCCTCTCGAGGAGCTGCTTCTGTTTTTGCGATTTCATGGAGAAATCGATTCTTGTCATTACATCCTCGCCATATTGACGCTGAGGGTTCGTCATCGCCTCAGCAGAGACTATCTTCTGATCAATAATATCGAAACCGTACACCACCATGGTCGTCGAGCCTATATCCAGAGCGATAGAGATTTTTCTAGCTTTCAGAGAGGAAACAGCAACTGGCTTTCCTGCGTCTGACCAAATCCTCACTTTCCCATCATTCATAATATCGATGAGCTCCCGATCTTCAATCTTCTGGCTCAGTTCTTTCGACACTTGTTTCGCAATAATATCCGCAAGATCTTTCTCATTGGATATATTAGGCAAAACTAGAGTTGCGAAGGTAAGAGCTGGCTCTTCAATTTTCTTTACAGTTGCATATTTCAACATGAGTTCAAGTGTTGCTTCCCTGCTCTCCTCAGGAATAGAAATCGAAACATCTCTGTGCGGAAAGACCTGGCAAGCCAGGCGATAGCCTTCTTTGATATCTTCCTCTTCCAAAAGTTCTTTTTCTATCGGGCTCGGTAAATTTTCCGGATCATCCTTGCCGAGTTTGACAAGGCACTTTCCACATACACCTTTGCCACCGCATGGTGACGTTATTCTCAGGTTCGACTTGCGAATCGCTTCGAGGAGGTTCTTACCCTGCTCCAGATCTATTTCAAGACCTTCAATCGTCACTTTGACCATCCAGAACCTCCATTTCAATTCAATGCATCAATTTCGAAATTGTATTATTTCTCGAAGATTTGACTAACACGCATTGCTTTGCAAACCTGATAAGTTCTCATCCAAATAGCATTGTCGAAAAAAATCGCTATAAAGAGGTGGACAATACTCATGATACGACGATTCCGATATTTTTCTTAAAATTCACAAACGGCATAAAAGATTATTAAGAATTTTAAAAATTGAGCAATTTCTTGCCCATCCACTTCCGATTTTCGATTATTCCAAATGCATATATACGGCCGTCCCCATTAACAGCACCAACCTATACAAGTGGGGATAGTATTTGGCGACTAGATTATAGGGGATTTAGTCATGACTCAAGAACAAGAAAAATTAACAGATGAATCTATGCAGAGTCCGACTGAAATGGCTGAGTCCGAGCCATTGGGCAAACCAATGAAGCCGAAGACAAAGCCATGGATCCCGATTGTTGCGATTGTCGTAGTCATCGCACTGATCGGGACGGCCTTTGTTGTCTTGTTTGTTCCTTTGGGAGCTCCGGAAGGGCCATTTCTGGATGCGAAGACAGCACCTTCTTCGGTCAACCTCTACAAGGGGCAACAGGTGAAGATTATCGGATATGCAACTTATAAGAACAACTCTGAAGACACCGGAATCAATGTAAGCAGAAATGTTGCCTCGTTGCAGCAGTTCATCAAATGGGATGGAACACCGCTGGGTACTCTGACGAGAGGCTTGACGGACGATAGCGAGGTCTACGAGACATTAAAATCGACAACCGTGGGATCAGCCAGGTTAAACTGGACATTCAAATATACCGCTCAGGACAACACAGTCTATACCAAGACTGTCTTCATAAATATCACGGTAAATACAGAGATCCTGGGATATCTGGAAATCTCGCCTTCAAGCGCTGTGATGCTCAAGAATACCATGCTGGAGTTCACCGTCAAGGCTTACATGACGGATGACACGGAACCAACTGGAGCATCTTTTTCCTGGGAGCTGAACACCACTGAAGCAGGGACTATATCTGATGATACTGGCAACGCCACCACCGTGACTGCAGCAAATGTGACTGACACGGTTGATGCTTCACTGATATGCACCGCTACCTATGCAGGTGTAACGATTGACAGCAGCGCAGAAATTATGGTCATTCATACACCGCCTCCGCAGGAGATTGACACAAGAATCTACGACCTGTTCAACGTACCGTTCAGAGACTTCTGGAACCAGAGGAATGACTCATTCGTTCAACACAATTCCTTCCCGTATATTGAGCAGTGGCGCGGAGCTCCAGCTGGAAATAACTGGCTTTACAGCGATGCAAGAATGAATGTCACTGCAAAGAATGTCACCACAGTGAGCACCTCTGGAAATCCATGGTATGTCCCTGTCCTGAACCCGACTGTCAAGGGCGGGAACATTTGGCTTGACTGGAAGTGCGATTATCTCACCGAGGCGGAGGCATTAGCCGACTATCCTGCAAGTATTTCCGGCTGGTATGATGGCTGGTTCTGGAGATGGAACGGCACCGTGACAATGGACAGGACCGCGGCGAAGATGGTACTGGGCATGACCGATGCGGACTTCAACAACTTCGACAACTGGAAAGCGACAAGTTTCGGCACAGTCAAGACAAAATGGAGCCAGTGGATTTCTGCCGAGGCGGACAAGTGGGGTGTGTATTGGGCATATGAATACGTTTTCAATGGCCTCTCGGAGACTTATGACATAAAGAAGGTCGGCGACAAAATAGTGTTCTTAATTGTTGATCACATGTCATGGGGAGCCGAGTCATTATTGCAGAGATGGTGGAGATATACTTTCCTCCATTACGAGTACTGGCCTGAGAATGTGCATTTCACAGGGCACATCGGCACAATGTGGTCTGACTTCAACATCGAGCAGGAACTCCAATACACTTTGCAGGGCTACAACACGACGAAGGAAGGAAAGCCCGCTTGGGTATTCGAGGTCGTACACGCCGATGCCTTGACCGGTGGCAGCAGCCAGTATCAGTCAGAGCTTACCAAGTATAAAGATAACCCGAATGCCACGTATGACGGTTACTACACAGGAATCATCGGAAGCGGAAAATACGGAACATACTCCGACTTCGATTACACGCCTTACTTCTGGAACCTCGGCGTGAACGATTCGCTTGTCATCGAATGGGAAGATTCCGAGAACTACATCGGATACATACATGACCCGGCGAACCCAACAGATATTACGAATACAATCACTGGACATATCACACCGAGATGGATCGAGCCGATTCCAACAGAGCTTCCCGATAATGTGATGGTAGATCTTACCAACACGACGATAACTTTCAAGGGGCCTATGGACGCGCTCAACTGGAGCAAATACTCCGTGAACGCGAGGGAGCTCCGCGAGAATTGGAGTCGAATCAATAATCCGCCTCTTCTCCCACGCGGCTGTCCATGGATAGAGTTCGTCGTCAATACTGAGACACAGCAGGCACCGATTGTGACAATAGGCGGACCTACGAAAGTTGCCAACGACACGAACGTCGTCTACAATGGTAGCGGTTGTTGGGATGTCGATGGTCAAATTGTATCGTGGGACTGGGACATGGGCGATGGATCGACTTATACAACTCCAGTCGTCACTCACAAGTACACGGTACTCGGTAATTACATCCTCAATCTGACTGTGACTGATGATGACGGGTTGACTGCCACTGCGATATTGCACATTAACGTGTCTCTTAATCTTCAGCCTGACGCCGTAATAAAAGCTCCGTCAGTGGGATTTAGAGGCATACCGATGACATTCGATGGCAGCTTCTCAACCGATGATGATGGTACCATCTCTAACTACACTTGGAACTATGGTGACGGACAGATGGGATATGGAGCCATTGTATCCCATACCTATCCAGATGTATACGGAGTCTACACAGTCACCTTAACAGTCACAGATGACAATCTTGTCATACCATTGAGCGACCAAGCGACTCTTAAGATTTCAATTGTGAGCGGACCTGGTCTCCCAGTAGCGAAGATCGTCTCTCCGATGACAGCGATTGCCGGACAAGCTACTCAATTAAGCGGACTCATGTCCTATTCAAGTGTGAACGGTAGCTCGGTAACTGTCTATGATTGGGACTTCGGCGACACCAACACTGGAACTGTAGCGACTCCGAGCCATACTTGGGCAGCTGCAGGCACTTATACGATAACCCTCACGGTTGAGGACAACAACGGCAACGTGAGTTACCCTGTCACTCAGAGCATCGAAGTAGTTGCAGCAGGAGCAAGAAATATTGCTCTCTCTCTTGACAGGCACTCTCTATTGCCAGGGGAGTCTACAACATTGACAGTGAGAGTCGTCGATGGTCAGGGCACGCTTGTTTCTACTTACAGCGGAACAGCTGACCTGGAATGCAATGCGACGGTCGGAGTGACTCTTCCAGCCACTGCAACGATAACGAACGGTGTCGGATCGGTATCTGTCACCTTTGCGAACGCAGGAGCGTACAGGATCAATGCAACAGTAGGGACAATGACAAGCAGCGAATTCGCCAGCGTCAATCAGAGGACAGTGGAATTCACAATCTATGACATATTCCAATATCCGCTGTATGCTCATTGGGACCGAAGAGTGATCTATTACTCAATGATGGACGAGCCGTACAGGAATACCACCCCGGTAGTCGAAATCTACAGACCTGGCACACAAGTCACTGAGGCACAGCTGACAACTACCTACAGGCTCAATGTCGAGGCGAGGAATGTCAACGAGATACGCATAACCAACCCGACATTTGTGCCGAGGATGAACCCGACGGCCGGCACTACAGGCAGCGCTCACTACGATGTGGGCTACCAGTATCAGAGTGATGCGCAGCTTTGGGACTTATACCAGGAGGGAAAGATTAGCTTAGGGCAATACAACGCCAAGGACGGCTGGGAGTACTACATGTCTGGGAACCTTACAATGGACCGGACCTCGGCTGCTCATCTGATCGATCTTCCAGTTTTGGAAGCGGATGTACCTGCCTGGTGGGTCATCAACAATTGGACGATCGGATACGACAACTGGCAATGGCTCTGGTGGACCAACGAGAGCGGCTATACGCTCAACAGCGGCAGAATCGACATAAGAGCGTCCGATGACGGCTATCCGATCAACCAGGGATACTGGAATTCCGAGTTCTGGCTCCAGGAGTGGGCTGACGGAAGCGTATCGCTCAAATTCTGGAGAATCGGATACGGTGAGGACATCCTGCTCATGAGGCAGCTGTACTGGGGCGGAGAGTCGT
>JAOUEZ010000120.1 GCA_029858465.1 Thermoplasmata archaeon
GAATCGCAGCTCAGTATTTCCATCTCAAATACCGTATTAGCTGATCTGTTAAACAACAAATTGAAGGGGATGAAAAACTTTGCCGACGAGATCTCCGGCGAAGTCGAGGACCTTACAAAGGCTCAAGAAGCAATATTGCATTCAAAGGATAGATGCATAGAAACGATGAGAAAATATACCCAGCTCTCAGAAGAAGTTGTCAATCAAGCCTACGATAGCGCAGCTGCGTATACTCGGGTTTCCCAGGATATTCTCAAGCAGGCATTCGATAATTCGATCAAGAATTTCGGCGTAAATGATCAAACTCAGATGTTTCTGAATAAAGCGACCTCACAGAATGAAAGATCCCTCTCCGAGATCATTCCGTTGTCCAACGTGAGCTATGAGGATCGCAGGCTCAAAATCATCGAACTATATCTCATGGACAGGATTACTAAGCCAGAACTTGATAAATTCCTTTCGGAAATCGAAACAAGCGTTTCCCGAGCCGAACTCATCTGATAATGAGAAAATATTATGAATGCATCAGTCGCTCTTTTTTATTGATTCGACCATCCTTCTTCTGTCATCATAATTGCCGGTCGCAATTGTCTTGCTTAGAAGGCTTTCTTCTACCTCCCTTAATTTCTCAAGAGCAATGAGGATGATCTTTTTTTCCGGCTTGTCAAAATTTAACCCCGACTCCCTGAATTGATTTTGAACAATTAGCAACCCTTTCTGCATGTCTCCATGCTGAGTTAAAAAGTCTTCGATGATATAATCCACCGCTTCCTTCAGCGTCGTGGGCTTCTCTCTGCGTTCGCTTTCAATTTCAGATATCAGTTCGATGACGAATCTTTCCCCAGCAAGTCTGAAGACATTATCAATATTATCTCCCATTTTTGCGCTTGTAAGAAAGACGTCCACACCGTTCTTTGCGCCAATTGATTCTATGAGATCGATAAGAGGGCTGTTCTTTGTGATTAGATCGAGTTTGTTCCCGATTATTGATATCGGCGGACGATTTGTCGATTTCTTGACTTCATCCAACCAAAATTCCTGGAGCGATGCAATCGTCTCGGGCCTGCTCAAATCGCTGACAAGTATTATGCCATCCGTACCATCTAACGCCTGTTCTCTGATTCTCTGGTACCATTTCTGCCCCGCGGTGTCCCATATGGCCATCCTGAGGTTTATTATCAGGTTCGGATAGGTGAATTCCAGGCTCTTGGAGAAGACCTTCAGGCCAGTACCTGGGATATAACCCGGGTTGAATGTCTTGTCCACATATTTCGATATAATCGAGGTCTTGCCGACCTTGCCGTCTCCCAATAGGACTATCTTGCGGTCTATCTCTCTGAGCCTCATTGAATCACTAATGTCGCTACCCTCCTCATAAATCAGCTGATAGTTTATTGCCTTTTTCCAGAAAATAATTATCTTGGGAAGAAAAGAAGCCCATAGGACCACTATTTCTTCCTTATCCTTCCCAAGGATATTACCAGCAGAGCTACCCCCATTATAACCAGGAATGCAGCGATAAGCAACGGCAGATTGCCTGGTGATACATAGTCTATCAGCAGCATTGCGCCAATGACGGTAAGTACCATTCCCCACATCATCGTAAAGGTCGAATCGGAAGTGCCAGCGAATGTCTCTCCAGGCCTACCTCTAAGTATTGCGCCGACTGCAACGGTATAGATTCCGAACTCAAGAACTAGAATGGGGAACAATAACCACCAATTGTTTGCGACATATGCTGCCAGTATTGCGATGGCAAGCGCAATCAGCATGGCGCTGGTGGATACACCCATAAGGCTAGCTCGCCTGATCTCCTGTGTCATATTTTCCCCTCAATGAAGTATTGCCTTGCAGGGAATTATCCCTTTGCACGATTCATTGACAATAGCAACCTCATTTTTTCATCACAAATGCCCGGATGATGCTTCTATTCATCTTTTTCGCTTCGCCGGCTTTCTGCCTCCATTCGATTATGTTCATATTTTTAATTCTAAAACCCGAAAGAAGATCTTTTAGCTGATCTGCCGTAAAGAATTGATGGCTAATCTCATTTTTATTCATTGGCGAAGACACGCTCGATCTAGCCTTTTGAAATCTGTAATCGTTCGTCGAAAAGACCTCGAAAGCTCCTGCTCCCTCGTTCTTCATGACTCTATGAATCTCATTGATCGTTCTTTCCTGCTCTTCTCGATTGAGATGCCCGAGTATGAACGAAGCTCTGACCAGATCGAATGAAGATTCGGCGAAGGGCAGGTAGCAAGCGTCAGCGCAGATCGGATTGATTTTTCTTACCTGTCCTCTCGCGATATTCAAAGCTTTCCTGGAAAAATCGATAGCAATTATTCTGCCTTTCATTTGCTCGCTTGATTTCCCGGTTCCGCAACCCATGTCCAGTATGAGATCGCCATCGCTTGTTTCGAACCATTTGTCATGCACTCTGGACCAGAGGCGACCATGCAGCGTGTATGCTTTTTCCCAGGCCTTCTTCTGCGCGCGATTCATATGTACATGAAAAAACTCTTCAGCATTTCATTAGTTCCTTATTTATCAGATCTGCCTGGAGATGGCCGACGACCTCGACGTTGCATTTCGCAATGCCAGTGATCTTGCAGATTTCATTCTTGATATCTCTTGCTAGCTGAAGCCCCATGGGACACACCGGGCTCGTTGGGATGAATGTGAGGCTCACAGCGTCGTTCTCGACTTTCAGGTTTGATATTAGGCCCATGTCATAAACGCTAACGCCCGTATGAGGATCGACGACCCTCTTAAGTGACTCGATAACCAGTTGCTCAAGGCTCATTTTTTCGGCCTCCTTCAATTGAGGATTTCTTAACCAGCTCTATCTACTTTAGCTTTTGGTCTTTATGATATGATGCATCGCGTCGAGGTCCTCCTTGAAAATGGATAGTTCCGTCGGGATTTCGCCTTCGAATTCCGCGTTCAGAGAAAGATGCCTCTCCTTCTTTTGTTTCCAAATCAACGAGTTGAATTCGATGATTTTGTCCGTCGGATTCTCCTTTATCTCCCAGGTCGCTCGTGGCGATGGCAATTTCTCCTGATGGACTGTCCTTCCGTATATGTCCCGGAAGATTCTGTCAGTGATGAACGGACATATCGGTGCAAGTAATATCAAGGCATTCTTGAGCACTTCATGGAGTGCATATAGTGCGCTTTCGTCCCCCTTATATGCACGGTGCTTGACCATTTCGATGTAATGAGGTGCAAATATGTTCCAAACGAAGTCGCGCACCTTCGTCGCCGGGATGAAGAAATTGAAATCTCGGTAGCCAATCTCACATTGCGCGATCAATCCATTGAGCTCGGCCAGTATCCATCTGTCTGTCTGGGTCAATTCATTCGGCGCCTGCTTCTCCTCGAAGCTTGATATGAACCTCGAGACATTCCAGAGTTTCGTCAAGAACTTAGAATTGCCAGCAATTTTCTCCTTCGAAATCCTGAAATCCTCTCCGATGTTTACCTCGCTCGCCGCCCAAAATCTGAAAGCCTCTGCTCCATATTCACCTAGGATCTTTTCAGGATCCACAACATTCCCGCGGCTCTTGCTCATCTTTTTACCGGATTGATCCAGTCCCATCCCAGTAATCCATACGTGCTCAAAGGGCTTCTTTCCGAGAAGCTGCCTGATTCTCAGAGTCGTGTAGTACAACCATGTCCTAACAATGTCCCTTCCCTGAGGCCTGATTGAGCACGGGAATGCCTTCGCGAAGAGATCCATGTCTCGAAGATATCCGCACACGTAGAGGGCGCTGATGCTTGAGTCCATCCAGGTATCGAACACCCTCTCCTCTCCGACGAACTCCGTTCCACCGCATTCGCATTTTTCGAACGGCGCCTTGTCCTTCCATGGTTGATAGTATTTCCCCGGCTCCGGAACATGAGCTTTCCCGCATTTCTTGCAGTACCAAAGAGGAATCTCGGTATGGTAGTATCTCCTTCTGCTGATCGGCCAGTCGATAGTCACTCCATTGGTCCAATCAATGAGTATCTGCTTATGCCGCGGAGGATGGAATACCATTTCATCCGCAGTCTCTCTTATGTCATCCAAGAACTGCAGCTGCTTCAGATACCATTCCTTCATTGGAATGAACTCTATGGGCGTTTTCGACCTCTCGCAGATCGGGGTCCGATGGCTTATCATGACCTGATCGGCCAGGAGGCCTGATTCCTTCAAATCCTTGATGATCGTGCTCTGGGCCTCTTTGACCTTCATTCCCGCATATTTCCCCGCGGCTTCCGTCATGACCGCATTCTCGTCTATTGCGCTGATAGGCTCCAAAGAAAGCTCGCGGAACAATTGTATATCAGTCTGGTCGCCGTACGAGCAGATCATCATTATGCCGGTCCCGAATTCCATCTGAGCCGCCGGATGCGTCATTATCTTCACATCTCTGTCGTAGAGCGGGATTGTTGCGTG
>JAOUEZ010000121.1 GCA_029858465.1 Thermoplasmata archaeon
AATGTAAATGTTCCCGTCAGCGTCCATGATGCTCGCGCCAGCCGCTTTATGCATGACGAACTTGAATAGGCGATCATAGGACGGCGAGACATACTTCTCATCGAGGTCGATTATCTCCTGGCTTTTCGGGCCGGGTGGTGCGATTTTAAGAAGAGGAGCCTTTCTCGCCCAATCCGGGACCCAATCGGGAAGCTGGTATTTCTTTTTGGTATCGTTCATATCATCACGACTTTGTCCTTTACGCATATGAGATTTTCTTGAGTTCGGCTACATTGCATCCTTGACAATCCTGTCGAGAGCAAGCGCGACATTTCTGTCCAGTGGTTCGATCTTGTGGTTCTTCAATATCCAGTCGATCTTCTCTCTAGCTATGTCAAGGAAGTCTTTTTTACCCTTTGCCACCCATGACTCGAATGGATCGGTATTGAACAGCAGCGGCATATAGAAATCGCGAGCTTTCTGAGCCGTCAGTTCGGTGCCTAAGAACGACCCTCCAATCCCAACTTGCTTTATCAGGTCGACGGCCAGAGTCTCGTCGTTCACTGGAACCTCCTTCTGTGAGCTGACTGCTGAGCCTACGATCTCATTATCGATGATCAGCTGCTCGTAGGACAGCATTGTATCTCCTCCCACCATCCCCATGCCGTTCATGACATCTACACCTATTGTCGTACTGAACTTTGCCCCTATGGAATTTTCGAGCGTCGACTGAATCCCAGGCTCTTTAGCGCTCGAACCGAGTCCTCCGCAGGCAGACGGCATCTTGACATATCTCGCCATCTCAGAAGAAGTCACACCCAGTACAATTGACTCAGGTGAACCGGGGACATATGCGCCTGTCCTCGGGTCCATGCTCGTCAGGACCGAACCATAGAAGAGCGGCGAGCCCGGCTCGTGTGCCTGCATCGCTGCAGCGAGCGCGAGAGTCTCCGCGTGGTTCACGACAAGATCTCCTGCAATAGTCGCTGGCCCACTCATGCCCATCATTGCCATACTGGTGATATAGACAGGCACATGGTTCTCAGCCCAAACCATCGCTGCATCTGTTGCCGGGCCTTCCAATATGAGTGGTGACATAGTGCAGACCATCGCAGAAATGATATGCCTCTTCTTCAGCTCTTCTATGCCGCCGACAATTTCCGCAGCCATTTTGACCTGAGTTTTCGCCTCCTCGGGCGTATGAGTTGATTCCGATAAGATATGCTTCCTCGTATTGTTGAACGCCTCTTTCATTCCCATTGCAACATGAATTTTCGGGGGAACGTCATGCGCGACTACCATCGGCTCATAGATGCTAACATACGGTAGCCAGTCTCCAAGAATCGCACTCTTCCGTATATCCTCGAGAACCGACTTCCGTGCCGTCCGGGTCTCCTGCTCCCAAACAGTGATGCCTGTGCCATTGGTGGTCCAATAGATATGCTCGCCATCGCAGGGAAGATCGAATTCCTTGTTTCTTGCGGCCAATATGATTTTCTGAGGAACTTTCTTGATCAAATCTGTTGTGACGCTCTTCGGGAACCTCACTATCAGTGTTTTCTCGTCCGCAATTGCTCCTGCCTTTTTCAGGGAGTCTCGAGCGACTTTGGAATGAATCTTGATCCCGGTTTTTTCCATCACTTCAAGCGCGGCTTCGTGAATCTTCTTCTTATCCTGCTCTTTCAACACTGACCCGGATTTTCTGATTCTGAATTTCTCAGCATAACTGGACATTCGTCTTCACCTCCCCCATACTCTCTGGCATTGAAGGAGCGATACAAATGTTTCCATAATTTACTTTCGCAAAAAAATCCTGAGCATGAATGAAAGGCTATCTTATAATATTTGAAATGAAAAAGTAAAGGGATTTGTGAAGGGCTGCAAGCACTCTTTACATAACTTCCCGAGACGCCGATAAACCGCCTTCGCTGACTATTGGATTCGGATAAAAATATTTTTAAGAGCGAAGTGCACATCGTTGACTAGAATTTGTCCGATCGATAGATCTCATTACCTCCCAGAATAGTCATGAGAACCTCAACATCGCGTATTTTATTCGTTGGAATCTTAAATAGATCTTCGGAAAGAATGATAATATCCGCCAGTTTACCAACTTCAATTGATCCCTTGATATCCTCTTCGAAGGAAGCATAAGCCCCATTTATTGTGTATGCTTCTTTGCCCTTCCATAGAATAGAAAATTCAATAGAGCAAAGATACTATTCATAAGCAGATGGAGGAGATAAGCAAGATGCACAGGACTGGACATTCCAGTGTGCTTTATTTTCTTGTAATTACGATAATACTGATCATTTGTGCAAGTTCCGGAGCTCAAGCTTGGAGTAACGGTGGCTACTCCGACGATCCTCTGAACCCGGACTACGGTACCCATGACTGGATCGCTGAGAAGGCACTCACGATACAGGTCAAAGATGTGAGTTTCCTCACAACAACTTACCATTCCGAATTCCTACTCGGAACAGAAGCTCCTGACAACCCTTCTTACATAGGCGACAATTGGAACCATCATGTCTACTATTATTCCGACGGAACCCTCCAAGATGATGCATCTGCGGATCGTGCCTCAGCAATCTACACCATCGCCCTGCAATACATCAAGGATGGGGACTATGATCTTGCCGCGTTCGAAATCGGGGTGATGTCGCACTACATTTCTGATGTCGGCGTATTCGGGCACACGATGGGTAGCACGACCGACTGGGGTACGGAGGTGCACCATTCCGATTACGAGAACACCATCGAATCGATGGTAGGCTCTCTTGATCCTCCGACAGGGTTGTTGCTCGGTGACAAGACTGCATATTCTGCAACTCTAGATTTGGCAAGGGATGTCACTTTTGGAAGCGGCGCGATAAAGTCAAACGTCTGGATGGACGCGAATTACAACTGGGCAAATTCTGTTTTCGAGGATAGTGCAAAGGCTTCTTTGAGAGCTGCAGTAGCAGCGGTTGCCGCTGCAATCAATCATCTGATGATCGAAGCTACAAGTTCTCCTCCGGACGAACCTGCACCACCTGCGCCGCAGCCGCTAGTTCCTCAACCACCGATTTATTTGACTGCATCTGTGGAAGGTTCGGTTGTGGTTCTGACCTGGGCTCCCCCAACGAACGATGGCGGTGCGGCTATCACTAGCTACAAGATCTATCGCGGTACAAGCCCAAACAGTCAATCCTATTTGGCAGAAGTCATTGGAAACGTTCTAATCTGGGAGGACGCCAACGTCGAGAAAGGCACCACATACTATTATTCGATCGTCGCTCAGAATTCTGTAGGTTCAAGCAATATGTCACAATTCGTATCCGCGATTATTCCGGAAGATCCGAACTCGTTAGTCTTACCTATTGTTATATCCTCAATTTTGGTCGCACTCGGCTCCGGAGGAACGGTTTATTGGATGAAAAAGAAACGTGGCAAACCTCTTTCCTGAAAATCGGATTTTTTACTGCTCAAATGAAGGTTTGAACACCCTCTAATATCCATACTCGCATATCATCAAGAACCGGTATCATGGACAAGAATCCGAAGTTCATCCGATATCTCGAAAAAAAGGGAGTCTTTGCCAGCGTCGTTTCAATTAGGCATCTGGCCGATTTGAGATCGGATATCGACGCCCTGCATGAAAAAGGACTTCTCGATGAGACTTTCTACAGCGAATATGCCAATCCTTATTTCGAACCTCAATTGCCGAGGAATTTTGGCAAGGCGAAATCAATCATCGTCGTATCGATCCCTCAGCCAAAGATACGCACAACTTTCTGCTACAACGGTCGGCAGATGCATCTCACGGTTCCGCCTACATACTTCGACTACTATCCCACCTATCGACGCGTCAAATCACTGTTAATCGAGGCTTTCAGACCGAAATCCTACAGATTCGCGAGAGCGGTCCTTCCGGTCAAGACCCTCGCCGTGAGAAGCGGACTTGCGCTCTATGGCAGGAACAATATCACGTACATCCCGAAATACGGGAGCTTCCATCGGCTAATGGCGTTCTATTCCGATTATGAGAGCCCCATCGATAATTGGAATGAGAGGAGAGCGTTGCCACTTTGCGACAAATGCAAGGCCTGTGCGAATGTCTGTCCAACGAATGCGATTCAGAAGGAAAGATTTCTGCTTCACGTTGAGAGGTGCCTCCCGTTTTTCAATGAGAAGGATTCGAAACATGCTTTTCCTGATTGGATAGATCCCTCGGCTCACAACTGCATCGTCGGCTGCATGCTCTGCCAGAAAGCATGTCCATATGACAAGGATATCATCAACTGGTGCGAGGATCGGGGGATTTTTAGCGAGGAAGAAACAGCATATCTGTTAAAAGGCAAATTTACGGGAATCAAGGCAAAGAAAATGGATAAAAAACTCAAGAGGGTCGGGCTCGACCTCACTATATTCCCGAGGAATCTGAAGGTCTTTATTTCTAAACGTTAGTAGCA
>JAOUEZ010000123.1 GCA_029858465.1 Thermoplasmata archaeon
AGCTCATCGACGTAGGGAAAGACATGCTGATGGATGTCTCCAAGATCGAAGGAGCAATCACGCCAAAGACAAAGGCCATCATTCCCGTTCATCTGAACGGAAGGATGGTCGACATGCCCATTGTAACGGAAATCGCCGACAAGCATAATCTGAGGATCGTCGAAGATTCCGCGCAGGCTTTGGGGGCTAAGGTGGGGAATCACCGTGCGGGAGCATCGGGCCTCACAGGATGTTTCAGCTTCTATCCGGCGAAGATCCTCGGTTGCGCTGGAGACGGAGGCGCTCTTTCTACGAATGATGAAGATATCGCCAGGAAAGTGAGACTTCTGAGGGATCACGGGTTCAAGAGGGACACCAACGATCTCGTCATGTACGGGTTCAATAGCCGACTGGACAATATCCAGGCTGCGATCCTCGATATCAAGCTCAAGAGATTGCCGCAATGGATAGAGCGGAGACGAGAGATCGCAGACATGTATGAGGAAGGTTTGAAGGACATCGACGGGCTCATTCTTCCGCCGGGAACGGACGGAAAAGGGGGATATTATGACGTCTTTCAAAATTATGTAATCAGGACGGAGAAGAGAGACGAATTGCATCAGCATCTCAAGAATGAAGGCGTCGAGACGTTGATTTCCTGGCCGAAGGCGACTCATACTCACAAGGCGCTCGGTCTCACTCATTTCTCATTGCCAGTTACAGAGATGATATCAAAGACAGTCCTATCTCTTCCAATGTTTCCCGAATTGAGCGATGACGAAGTAAAATATGTGATCGAAAAAGTCCGATCATTCTACTCATGAGCGGTGATTGGAAACGGAAAAGATACCTCTGCATAGGCGCGCGTCGAATAAGGCTCGTGATATCTGGCATAATCTAATGGCCTGGATATTTGGGACCAAATATCATGAAAAAAAATGGTCCCAACGAAAGGATAGTGGAGAATATTGGGAAACAAAGGATCATCCTCACAGAGATCTCCTGATGTCCAAATTGCCCTATTATCGACCAAATTCTCTATTGGAAATCGGATGCAACACAGGACCAAACCTCTATCGCGCCGCGAAATTATTCCCAAAGGCTAAATTGACTGGCATTGATATCAATGAAGATGCAATAGAATCCGGTCGGGTTTTTTTCAAGCAGTTAGGGATGAATAACGTTAATTTGATCATCGGTAAAGCTGACAATCTCAGCAGCTTCGGCAGCAAGAGCTTCGATATA
Source organism: Thermoplasmata archaeon (assembly GCA_029858465.1). GTDB lineage: Archaea > Thermoplasmatota > Thermoplasmata > UBA10834 > DTMW01 > JAOUEZ01. Next base: position 1,225 of record JAOUEZ010000123.1, read on the forward strand.
GTTCTCTCGGAAGCCCTGCTAATCTATATAGGGAAAGACAAGATTGAAAAAGTAATTCAAGAGATGATACGGGTAGCAAGACGCGCCATAATCGTTCTTGAATACCATGACGACGAATCAACTGCTCTTGGAGATTATATGTTCGATTCCAGCTACTGGAAGAGGAATTATGATGCGCTATTCCGAAATCAAAAAGCAGTCAAGGATGTTAAAATAACACGAATCACAAGAGAGATGTGGGATGATGATAGATGGGTCAAGTTTGGCGCAATAATCGAGGCAAGGTTGGCAAACGAAGATGAATGAAGCATCAGCAAAGAGCGAAAGAAAAAGAGTTATGATAATTGCAAGCCTGTATCATGCTACTCCAAGGATTCCTACATTGGCAAAATTCCTGCCAGAATTTGGATGGGAACCTATAATAATCACGCCGAAATTGATTGAAGGCAACATATTCAATATCCCGTCAAAAGAAGCATTGTCAAGGCTCAATATTGTTGAGACAGGGGAGCCGAGAATATACGAACAAGAAAAGAAATCTTCGAAAAGCTACCCGATTAAGAAATCTATTCAGAATGCGGTTGAGAAAATCGATTCGAGTCACAGATCGCGATTGCGTCACCATGCAGATGCGATATTTTGGAAATTGCATAATCTCTTTAACTATCCAGATCCAGAAAGAGAATGGAGACAGCCAGTTGTCGAAAAGGCTGTCGCCTTATATAACGAAAAGAAATTCGATTTGATTATCAGCAGCTCATCACCGATTATCACGCATTTGGCTGCATTAGATGTCAAAGAAAAATTCGGAACCCCATGGGTCGCGGAACTTCGCGATCTTTGGTCTCAGAACCAAAATCTTCCATATGGACGCATGATGCGCTGGGTTATTTCAAGATTAGAAAGACGTACATTGCAGCATGCGAATACTCTCGTGACCATTTCTCCTAATCTGGCGAAAGATCTTCAATCATTGCATTCGAAAAAGGAAGTACATTGCCTCACTAATGGATTCGACCCAGCGATTATGGATATTGTGGCCGAACATCCTTCGAAATTTACAATAACATATACAGGGCAAATATATTGGCCAAAAATGAAACCGGAGATACTTTTTGAAGCGATCAAAGATATGATTTCTAATGGTATCGTCAACAGAAATTCGATTGAATTCAGACATTACGGTCCTTATGATAATCATCTCGAGAGACTGTCTGTCCAGTTAGGATTGGAAGATGTTATAAAACAATACGGAGTCATCTCGCGCGATGAATCGTTGAAAGCTCAAAAAAGTTCTCATGTCTTGTTAGTAATACATTGGGAAGATCGCGATCAGCCCGGGATGATATCAACAAAATTGCTCGAATATCTGTCAACAGGAAATCCTATCCTTATTACAGGAGGTTTTGAAGGAAGTATTGTCTGCAATATCATTCAACAAACAAATACTGGCAAAGTATGTCATAACAAGGCCCAAACAATTGAATATTTATCGAAATTATATCAAGAATATGCTGCTTGCAAGAATATTTCTATCGATTCAAATAGGGACGAAATTGACAAATTTAATTACAGAAATATAGCAAGAAATTACTCAATTTTGCTTGATGGAATTCTTTCCTCCTCAAGGAAATAGATCTGGCGAAGAAGGTTTTTCCAGAGTGAAGAACCTGAAATATGGTTCCTTCTTGATTCGATATGTGTCTAATATTTTCAGACCGGAAAGACTAATGTCTTTTTTAATTCTATTAAATTCAAACTTTTTCTTTCCAATCTCCCAAAAATGTTCTCCATTATATTGATGGACTTCTTGTTTGAGTTTGGAAGGAAAAGGTATCTTCATTTCTCTTTTGAACAATCCGGAGATGTTTACAGTCAGGAAGAAGATTCTGCTCACATCCGGCAATGAGAGCACAACATACTTTCTTGTCACCCTTTTTATCTCTTTGAGAGCCATAATGAAATACTCATACGGCAGATGTTCTAGGACTTCAAAAGCAGCTATGACATCGAAACAGTTGTCCTTGAATGGCAAATTTAAAACGGTCGCCTCAACTGATGGTAAGAGCCGTCCATCAAAATCGATGGTCAATATATTGACCCCTCTTTCTATTAGATATTTTGAGAGGAATCTGTTACCAACACCGATTTCTAGTATCTCTCCGGGATTCAATTTCATAAGATTATCTATCTGATGCCAATAACTGATGAACCTATCTTCACCGTCGTATACGATTTTCATATAGGTTTCCGGTTCGACTTTGATTTGTTCTACCATTAATTATCAACGCTCGCATTTCGATTATCTTCTTTCTTGAAGATTTTTTAGATGATAATTGGAATGGATTGATAATACTATCGAGAAAATTTAATCCATTCTCCCCACAATCATACGGCAGTGCGTGATGCTGGCCTAAATTATTGATGGCTACCCACAATTGGATTTGAACCAATGATCGAAATCTGGCTGATTCTGGCTCTCAGCGCAGTCGTGATGTACGGGGTGTCTCAGGCGGCAATTAAGGTCGCTCTGAGAGAAATAAGCGCGCCGACATTCATCCTCGCGACTGTTTTCATGACCTTTCCGACGTATCTAGTAATTCTAATAGGCTCTATCGCGGTCGGAAGATACGGAAACATCGACTTCGAACATTTCATCTATCTGATTCTTGCCGCAGCCTTCGGTCAAATCGGATATTACGTATATTTAGAGGCAGCCGAGAGCGGGCCGATATCCATTGTAGGAAGCATAACCGCCGCATATCCCATAATGGTAATAATGTTCGCAATCGTGTTTCTGGCTGAAATCTTGACCGCTATTCAGGCGGTCGGCGTCGGAATGATCACGATCGGCATGATAGTATTATCGTACTTCCATGGCTCCTCCGAAAATAAATCACATCTCAGTAGAAAATGTTTCACGTTGTGCATCATCACTCTATTGCTCTGGGGCTTCTGGGCGATATTCACGAAGCTCTCTTTGGAACAGGTGGATCCGATATTCTTCCTCGGGTTCTACGTATTCATTATCCCGCCCGTCACAATCATCTATTTCAAGAGAAACAGGATCTCTCCGAAAAAAATCTGGCCGAAATGGACCGTTCCTGTGATAATCGCCATA
>JAOUEZ010000124.1 GCA_029858465.1 Thermoplasmata archaeon
CGGGAGAATGTCATGAACAATTCGACAAGATCGATGTTGCTTCGACTTGACAAAGTGCCCGAGGCACTCGGAGGCGCGGAGAAGGCAATGGCAGGCATCTATGCATCCTTCTCGGGCGAACTCAAGGGGAGCGTTCTAATGCTGTTCCCTGAGGAAAGCGTCAAGACGCTTTTCAGACTGCTCGGAAATTGCGAACTTGAGAAACATAGCCTTGACGAGTATCAGGATTCGCTTCTGAGCGAGGTGGGCAACATTTGTCTCTGCTGGTACCTGTCCGCGATTTCGAAAATGATAGATGTCGAGATCATGCCTTGCGTACCCGTTGCCGCCTATGATATGGCTGGCGCAGTCATAGATCTCGCGCTGATTCGGATGGGCATGGTATCTGACAGGGCATTGCTCGTCCTCACGGATTTCAAAGGAGAGATAAACGAGATCCATGGGGCGTTCCTTATGATGCTTGAGCCAGAATCGCAGAAGCTTCTCGCGCAGAGGCTCGGAGTTGCATAGATGGAATCGTTGCTGATTCATGTTGGTATCGGGCAATTGCGCGTCGCGCGAAATCCGGCGAGATTACTCTGCGTAGGATTGGGCAGCTGTGTCGCTATCGCGCTCTACGACCCGAGCAACAAGATCGGCGGAATGGCGCACATCATGCTTCCTCATGAGATGGCTGGGAGAACTTCGGAATCAATGCCTGCAAAATTCGGCGATACCGCTCCAAAAAAGCTGCTCGGCGAAATGGTTAGCGTTGGAGCCAATCCATATGTCGTCATCGCCAAAATAGTAGGAGGGGCAAACATGTTCAAGAACGTCAGCCCCGAGATGAAGGACATAGGCCATGAGAATGTAGAAGCAGTCAAGGAAGGACTGATTCGAAACCATGTGAAAATTATCGCAGAAGATATTGGCGGAACGATTGGTCGAACGGTTGAACTTGACACAAGCACGGGCAGATTACTCATCAGAAACATACATGGCCGCAGCCGCAGCCTTTGATGACAATATGATTTTTTCAGGCAAAGCTTTTTAACAATATCAATTATCGACCAGCAATGAGTCTAGTCGAATGGGGCACTCAGATCATTATTGACGTAATCCAGACTCTTGGATATCCCGGGGTCATATTTCTGATGACTTTGGAGAGTGCTTGCATGCCAGTCCCCAGCGAAATTGTGATGCCGTTCGCAGGATTCCTTGCATACAGCAACGGCACATTCTCTATCATAGGATTGACTATAGCTGGAACCATCGGCAATCTGATTGGATCAATTGCGGCATATTGGGTGGGCCTGAAGGCTGGACGACCGTTCGTGTTGAAATACGGAAAATATGTGCTGCTCAGGAAAAAGCACCTTGACATAGCCGATTCTTGGTTTTGCAAATATGGAGAACTGACCACTTTCTTCTCTAGGATGCTCCCTGTAGTCCGGACATTCATCTCTCTTCCAGCGGGGATTGCGAGGATGAATTTCAAAAAGTTCGTGATCTACACGACTGCAGGATCGATCCCTTGGAACTTCGCTCTTGCATACGCAGGATACGAACTCGGCGCGCATTGGGATGATCTGACGGGGATATTCGCATATCTCGACATAATCGTGATAATCGCGGTTATTGCACTGATTGTCTATCTAATAAGAGATTACAGGATTGACATGAAATGCGATGCTACAAAGAAATAATCAGAGGGAATAATAGTACTCGCCACTGTTCCTCTGCTCCCTATCGAGCTTCGAATCCTTCTTATTGATCCTTGGACGGCTAGTGTCAGCATCTCTCCTGAAGGTGATGTCCATCTGCCTCAGGAACATATTCATGCCATCCCTCATCGGAAGCGGACCAATCCCTCGACCATTCTTTGAAGGCAGGCCGGAGAACACAAGAAGAGAATCCGAAATTAGGTCTATCATATAGACATCATGGTCGACGACCATCGCAGTCCTTGCGGATTTTTCGATTACGCTCCTGATTGTCTTTGCCGCGGACATCCGCTGAACGGAGTCCAAATACGCCGACGGCTCATCGAGCAGATAGATATCTGCTTCTTTGGCTAGGCACAGAGAGATGGAGACCCTTTGAAGCTCACCGCCCGACAGTGTCATCAAATCTCTATCCATAAGGAACCTGAGATTCATCGGATGAGCGATTTCGGATTTGAAGAATCCCGACTCATAATTCGGACCTATCCGATCGATGAAGAGCTCCCTGACGGTCCCATCGAAGGTGGGCTTGATGTACTGAGGTTTGTAGCTCACTTTCGCTGTCGAGTCTATCGCTCCGCTCTCCGGGGTTATCTCTCCCGCAAGGATTTTGACGAATGTCGTCTTGCCGATAGCATTGGGTCCAACAGCCCCAACAACCTCCGCGACATGGATGGCGCCGCCATCAATGCTCAATTTGAAACCGTCTAGATTCTTCTTGATACTGTCGAATCTTATCAGGGGAGCCCGGCTCCATTCGTCTCTGGGTGGTTTCGGGAAGAATTTAATCTCATGATCCCGGAATCTTATGTTCTCCTCCCGGAGATAGCCGCCAAGGTAGACATTTATCGCAACCCTTATGACGCGCGGCTGCGAGACAACGCCGTACGCCCCTTCGGAGCCATACATGAGGTATCCAATCTCGGCGAGGTAATCAAGGATAGCAAGATCGTGCTCTATGACAATGACATATTTTTCTGATGATATGTTCTGAATGATTTCGGCTATCTTGAGGCGTTGATAGATGTCGAGATATGATGAGGGCTCGTCGAAGAAATATGCGTCGGCATCTCTCAGGAGAGTCGCGGCGATTGCGACTCTCTGCAATTCACCTCCGGAGAGCGTCGTGATGTCCCTGTCCAAGAGGTCGTTCAAAGTGAGTTGGTTTGCTACTTGATCGAGCCTTGACGAATCATCTACTTTGGAAAGCAAGTCGACGACATTTCCGGAATGTATCTCGGACAGTCTGTCGACATATTGCGGCTTTATTGCAGTCCTGAGTTCTCCGTCAAATAATTTCTTGAAATAATCATGAATTTCCGTTCCAGAGTAATGATCGAGAATCTCCTGCTCTGTCGGGGGAGAATCATACTCCCCCAAATTCGGAAGAATGCTCCTCGAAAGTATGCCTATAGCCGTTGTCTTTCCTATCCCGTTCGGTCCAATGATTCCAGACACCTGTCCTCTTTTCGGAATCGGCAGACCGTAAAGTCTGAAGGCGTTCAGGCCGAAGCGATGGACAATTTTCTCCTCTAGCTCCTCTGGGAGACCGATGATCTTAATCGCTTCGAATGGGCATTTGTGCACGCAAATTCCGCAGCCTACGCACAGCTGCTCCGATATGACAGGCTTGCCGATTTCGTCGTTCATGACAATCGCCTCTGAGCCTGTTCTTACCGGAGGGCAGTATTTGATGCACTCGAGGTTGCACCTCTTTGGTTGGCATCTTTCCTTAAGCAATATTGCAATCCTCATCTGGATTGCCGAAATATTACAGGCCTATAAAACCCTACTATCGGACAGGCATCGGTGCGTTGCATGCCAGGCCTCAGAGACAAAATGGGCTAGATTTAAGTCAAAGACCAACTATCAGAGGCGCAATGTCTGGCAAGAGAGTACTGGTATGCGTGGCATGGCCTTACGCCAACGGTGCATTGCATCTAGGACACATGGCTGGATCCATCATGCCTGCCGACATATTCGCGCGATATCAGCGGATGGTGAAGAATGATATCATAATGGTCTCTGGCTCAGACATGCACGGGGCGCCAATCGCCGTCCGTGCTGATAGGGAGCATGCTACCCCCGAGCAAATCGCGACCAAATATCATGAAATCAATAAGAAGGCTCTAGAGGGAATAGGCGCATCCTTCGACCTTTACACCCACACTCATACTGACAACCATATTAATACGGTCCAGGACATTTTTCTGAAGTTGCTGGAAAAAGGATACCTCGAGAAAAGGACCACCCCGCAATATTACTGCGGCAGCTGTGAAAGATTCCTTCCGGACCGATACGTCGAAGGCGTATGCCCATTCTGCGGCAATGAAAAGGCAAGAGGAGATCAATGCGACAGCTGTGGCAAGGCTCTGAATGCAGAAGATTTAAAGGAGGCAAAATGCCAGCTGTGTTCCTCAAAGCCCCACCTGAGGGAGACCGAACACTTTTTCTTAAGGCTCACCGAGTTCGAAGAGGATTTGAAGCGTTACATAAGCGACAAAGATTATTGGAGACCGCGCGTCAAGAGCTTCACTGAGAACATACTTGCGGATGGCCTGCAGGACAGGGCGATCACGAGGGACCTCTCCTGGGGGGTTCCGGTACCCGTCCAGGGCTTTGAGGATAAG
>JAOUEZ010000125.1 GCA_029858465.1 Thermoplasmata archaeon
AGATAGCTCGATAGTCGCATCATTCTTCGAAAATCATGTTCTGACCGATATTGAGGGGGACATAACACCCCCAGAAATAATCCCTGTCATCCGTCTGTCGGAGGATAAGCGCAACTGGATTCTATCTTTGTCCCCCGAGTCGGAGGATTCAGGTCTAATCAATCTCGAAATATCCGATTACAATGGCGAAACGCACAATTGGTCCTGCCGATTCCCGATCGACGAGACGGACGCGGTCTTCGCGGTCGACGCAACCGATGTTTGGGGGAACTCGGCATCCGGCAGGATCATCGTGTCCCCGAGCGGTGGCTTCGTTGCGGATCATTGTTCTGTGTCGGGAATATCATCCTGTGGATTCCTTGTCTCCGGATTCTGCCTAATATCCTTGCCTTCATACATATTCCTGAGGTTCAGAAGGAATATCATCGATTTTCTGAAAAAAAGATGACTGCTATTCTAAACTTATTCGAATAGAATATATGAGGGATTTTGCTATTGCGTGAGCGTGCTTACAATCAGAGTCTGCTCTAATCACGACATTCATATTATCGGAGAAATTACCAGAACGGCTCTTAGAGAGGCCTATCCGGATTCGTTCTTCGAGACGATTGGAAATTATTGGCCCGAAGGATTTCTTGTCGCGGAATCGGGCGGACAGATAGTCGGCTTCGTAATGGGAATAATCTCCGGGGTCAAACAGGCAAGGATCCTGATGCTCGCGGTTCAGGAGCCCTACAGGAGGAACGGGATAGCCTCAACATTGATCAGATCGTTCAAATCATCCTGTCTCATGAAAGGCCTCGACTCAATAATACTTGAGGTGAGGATTAGCAACACGCCCGCCATCAACCTCTATGGAAAATTCGGATTCAAATTGACTAGCACTTTGAGAGGATATTACCGCGACGGAGAGGACGGCTATAGAATGGAGCTCGTGCTCCAGAGTTAGGAATATCCTGTCTTATGATCGAACGAATGTTGATTCCAATAATAGTAGGGCGATGACTCCTTCTGCGCTCCGCTTATGTCCTTGGAGACCCCGCCATAATAGCTCCCGTATTTCTCCTTGATCTGGTCCTCGGCGGTCCTCGCCCTTTTCAGTGCGTTCTTGATGTGGATCGCCTCGATAAATTTGGAATTCTGTTGGAACGCGATGTCCCCCGCCGCCCTAATCAGTCCTCCGAGCTCTCTCAGCCTCAGAGTGAGACTGTTCTCCTTCCCGTCGAACAGTTTCGCCCTTTTCCGAGATTCAGTTATGATATCGATGACAGCCTCTTTTTTCGCATGCGGGATCCTCCCGTCCATGACGATCTCCTGGGCGATGAATTGAGCCACCTTCGCCCTGTTAGTTTTCGTATCTGGCATCGTCGTTTCGACAAGGACTTCGTATCCTCCGCCCGCTATTCTTGACCTCAACGGACTCAATATTTCCGGCAGGTCCTGTATGTTGCATGCCCCGACAAATATGAAATCGCAAGGGACATTCTCGACTTTTACGCTAGCTCCTGCGCTCTGCGGGTTTCTTCCGGATATCGGGAAACGCTTCTCCTGCATCGCGGTCAAAATGTATCTCTGAAGATGTCCAAGATGAGGAAGCTCATCTACGAACAGGACCCCTTCATGCGCTTCGTGAATAGATCCGGGGACCACCCTTTCGTAGGGAGCAAGCCCCAGCTGCGGATGCCCGCCGTAAGGGTCATGCCGGACATCGCCGAGCAATTCGGTCTCACTCGCACCGGTCGCAAGAATGAAAGGATTTCTGCCGAGCGGGATCAAGACCTTCTTAGGGTTCAGCTTCTCCAATTCTCGGCGTTTCTCGAGCGCGCTTTGGTCAAGGACCCTTATCTTATCGCCCGCCCTCTCGAATACAACGACCTCCTCTTTGCCGAGGCGTTTTCTGGTCGTCGTGACCTTGTCCCTGCCGCTCATCCCTCCAATCGTGACTTCGAACAGATTTCCTATGAGGTCAGAAAAAGGATTTGTCGATTGCACCCTCATCGGGGCAGCTTTCGGCTTCGAGCATTTTGGACAGTAATGATCCCTCGGAGAAGAATATTCGCCGCAGTTCTGGCACTTGTATCCAAGCGCTTCCGCCACATTCACCGGCGCCTCCCTCGGATCGATGGTCTCTCCCTCTGCCGATCCGAGCGATTGCCTCTCCTTGTACACATCGTCGACTTTCTTCACTTCAACAGCAGGTCTTTCGGGATTCTCGGGGTTATGCACGATCCTGATCTCTTCCAGTGGCCGAGGAAGATGAAGGCTCAGCGCCTGGGCTATCATCGATTTCCCTGTGCCTGGAGGACCGACTAGTAAAAGGTGCCTTCTCTGCACTGCCGCAAGACGGGCCAGTTCTATCGCCTCGTCCTGCCCTATCACCCTTAGTAACGGGTCCTTTGGAATCTCGATCTCCGAAGTGTCCTGAAGCTCATCCACCATTCGGAGCATCGGTTTGACATTCTCCGACTGGGTATCCACTTCCAAACCTCATCTCGCAGATGCTCATGTGAGATCTTCGCGAGTCCAGATCTCCACATCAGTTGGGTGCTTCGTGATATTTCCCAATTTTGCTCCAACTATTCTCGGTATTTTCTTGTCAGTTGCAAGGTCGAGTATTCTCTGCGTCACGACGCCGTCGAACACAACAGCAGATATCTTCTCCTGCGCGTCCTTGAGCTTGTTTGCCAGCTCCTTGACCGGTATCTCAGCTATAAGATTCAAGTCCTCCGCGAGCAAACGCGCCTTCGAGCTCGCACTGAGCTCTATCAGCATGCCGCGCAGCTTCTCCTGGTCGACAGACAGTTTCTTGCCGGAATCGTAGCTCCGCCTGTCATCGTGCCTGCTGTTCTCGGATCTTCCCCTGCTCTCAGGCATTTCCGGTCGTGCCGGAGGTATTGATTCTACCTGCCTCGTCGCAAGCGCCTTCGCCTCATCGTCCTCCATGGCTCTCTGAGGTATCTGGATGTTGAACATGTCCACGAACTGCTCGGCCGGCATCTTGTTCCTCAGGCACTTCATGATCTGCTTCTGAGCAAGCTCCTCGACTTCCTGGCCCTTCGGCGCGCGGGCGATAAAGTCAACTTCCGCAACCTGCAGGAGCTCCCTCAAGATGAGTTCGCCGCCCCTGTCTCCGTCGACGAAGGCCGTGACGACCTTGTCCTTTGCTAGCTCCGCGATGCTTCTCGGGACGCTCGTTCCCTCGACCGCTATCGCGTTCTTAATTCCGTGCTTCAGGAGGTTCAGGACGTCCGATCTTCCCTCGACGACTATTATCGCGTCAGAGTTCTCAATGTTCGGCCCGGCGGGAAGCCTCTCCCTGCCGAAATTAACAATCTCTTCGACCTGGACGGATTGCCTCACGGAATCGGTCAGGTCGCCTCCGCTTACTCTAGAGTCTCTAATCATGTCGTTCAAGAGCTGCTTCGCCCTGTCGACAATCTTGTTCCGCTTGGATATCCTGACATCCTCGATCTTGTCGACCGATATCCTGGCCTTACATGGTCCGACACGGTCTATCGTCTCAAGTGCCGAACCGAGTATGGCCGTCTCAACCTGGTCGAGGCTCGATGGGATGAATACCCTGCCCTCCGATTTGCCTCGGTTTGAGTTCACCTCGACCTCGATTCTTCCGATTCTTCCGCTCTTCTGTAGATCTCTAAGATCAAGCTCGTCACCGAGCAGACCCTCCGTCTGCCCGAATATAGCACCTACGACGTCCGGTTTCTCAACAATTCCGTCCGCAGAAATCCTTGCATGAATCAAGTATTTCGTAGTACTGGGATCAATTTCCATTTGATTTCACCTAATGGTCGCTAGTGAAAAACAGAGGCTCTGGCAATCTCTCCGGCTTTATTTCACCGTAGTTGCCCTAATCGCAATTCACTCGCAAATTATTTCATCCATATTCTGCGAGATTTCTTAGCCAGAATTTCGCTCGCATTCATTCATCGAAACGGAATCCAAGCCTCCGAAACTACGATTTGATGATCGTGATCTTATCTGTGAATCGAACGATCCCGGGCAGACCCGAGACCACTGTTCTTCCTGTCTAATTCTATCAAATTCCTCATATTAATCTTTTGCTATCGTCCCAGGAAGTTCGGTTCTGAGGTTGCTGGATATAAAGACTCAGCCCCCCGAAACGACAGACAGCAGCTTTATGGCCTCTTTGTCAATCAATTCCGCATCGTCGGGTATCGCCCTATCCGCGCGAATCGCGATCCAACTGTCGGGCCGAAGGTCGAGCACCTTTAGCAGATCGAGCACAGTCGATTTAGAGCCAAGCTCGACGCTCCTATCTATCTCCCCTCTCGGGAATGACTTGACATGGAC
>JAOUEZ010000126.1 GCA_029858465.1 Thermoplasmata archaeon
CGTGATCCCGAAATAGAAAAGATAAGCTCCTCCGACGAGACCAATTATCAGGACCAAGGTGTTATCCTGTCCGCTCATCGCACCTGCACCGAGCGTGATAATTGTGACAGCGATTATCGCGAGAAGGGGAAATTCGACCAACGCATGTCCGATCGCCACCTTTGCCCCCGCCCACTTGTCCTTGTAACTCCTCACTATCGTGGCGGCCGTCATCGGGCCTGGCATGAGCACTCCGCTGAATGAAATAATGATTATCAATCCCAGGAATGCCAGGAGCTCCATGCTCGCCAATTATTTCACAGCCTATCGTTTCGCTTGAGATAGATTTGATTTGTCATTTAATCTATCGCAATCAACAGAGATATCTGAGGACATAAGAGATAATTTAATAGAATCGGAGTTATCATGTGAGCGCATGATGAGAAACGGGTCAGCTGAGGCCTCGGCCGATGATGAACCCTATGAGTGCTGAGAGGTCTGTCAATCGGCCTCTCGATCCCTTATCGGCGTCGGGATGATCGTGATGTTCGCGCCCGGCGCCTCGTACTTTTCCACATATCTTTTTCCGGCGAAAATCTGGACGACCTGGGAATCATCATTGAAATATATTCCAGTTAGGCCATCGAGCACTGCCCTGACAAGCTTGTCTAGGTCGGGTCTCTTGACGTCCTCCTTGACCTTTTTTGGGAGGCTTTTTGGTCTGGGCATGAGAAAATCTATGCCGAGCAGTATCGCCTGATCCATGTCCCATCGGGTCGGTCTGCCTTTCTGTCCCTCAGTGGCAATCCTCTGCCGCCACTGTTTCAAGTTCTTATTAGAGTGAGTTATTATCGGCTTTCCCGATTTCGTGATGAACGCCTTTGTCGATCCCTGGGGCACGGGCTCTCCGAGCACCTTGATCACAATCGGCTCGATATCCGCCTCGACCAAGAATCATCACCACTCGTTGTGTTCACGAAGTACCAAACTATGAAGCAACTATCGCACCCCATCAAACCACCTATAGGGATTGTGGCATTATTAATCTAATCCAGATATGAATCGTAATCGTAATTCATTTCACGGCATCAGTCGAAGCCTGTCCCTCGGATAGAGGATCGCCTCTCGAATGTTCGTCAGGTCAAGCAGTTTCTGGACGAACCTTTCCACTCCGTAGCCGAATCCTCCATGTGGGGGCATGCCATATTTGAACGCCTCGATATAGAACCCAAACCTCTCGGGGTCTAAATTGTTCTCCTTCATCTGCGCTAAAAGCTTATCGAGCCGGTGCTCCCTCTGTCCTCCTGAGACTATCTCCTGCCCTCTGAAATCAAGATCGAAATATGTCGTCAGCTCGGGATTGTCATCTTTCCTCATCGCGTAGAAGGTCGCCTTCTTCAGTTCGGTCGGAAAATCGGTGATGAAATAGAGCTCCTCGTTCCAGTTGCTCTTTACCGCGGTCCCCAAAGCTTTCTCGCCCTCCGTCCCCAGGTCCTCGCCCGACCTTATTTTAGCGCCCTCGGAATTCGCAAGCTCGATCGCCTCGGAGTACGATATTCTCCTGAACGGCAGTTTGGGCAGCTCTATTTCGATTCCGCATTTTTCCAAAAGCGGTTTGCATTTCTCGGCAAGGTGCTTCATCGATTCGAAAGTGATCCCCTGCGCGACATCCATGACATCCTCGGACGATTCTATGAAGGACATTTCCACATCAAGCGAGGTGAATTCGGCCAGGTGCCGTACAGTATCCGAAGCCTCCGCTCGAAATGCAGGTGCGATCTCGAAGACCTTGTCGAAGCCTGCGCCCATCAGGTTCTGCTTGTACAGCTGAGGGCTCTGCGCGAGGTATGCAGTCTTTCCGAAATAGTCAAGTTTGAAAAGTGTCGCTCCTCCCTCTGCGCCCACAGCGGCGATCTTCGGGGTCTGCACCTCTATGAACCCTATCGACCTCAGATACGATCTCGTCGCGAACAACATCTCGGATTTGACCTCGAATATCCTCTCGACATTCTCCTTTCTCAGATCGATGAATCTGTTGTTCAGCCTTGTATCAAGCTCCGCTGACACTCTGTCTACTACACCCAGCGGGAGCGGGGATTGCGCTGAGGAATCTATCACGATGCTGTTCGGGATGATCTCGAACCCTCTCGGGGTCTTGTCGCTCTTAGAGACCCTGCCCGTTACTATAAGCACGGATTCCCTGTTTGCCTCGCCGATGATTTTCGCCAAGTCTGGCGATTCTTTTTTCCTGACGGTGACCTGTACAGTTCCGTATCTGTCCCTGATTATCCCGAATGAAATCCCGCCGAGATTCCTCGATTCCTGCAGCCAACCGCCGATCTTGACCTCCTTCCCATCCATCTCAGCGGAGATTTCGTTTGTCCTGATGTACCTCATCGGCTCCCTCGTTTTTATTCTGAAAAGCTTGTCCGTATTTAAATCTCGAAGTCATAGGATACTGCTCACTTGTCTTTTGCGGTTCTTTGCTTCCTTTGAGTGAGCCCTATCCTCTTCCCCTCATCGTACAACGACCTCGCGGCTCTGGCAGCCCGCTGAGCCGATGGATAGACTGGGATATTCTTCTCCTTCAACGATTGAATGACCTCCTGAATCTCCGTCCCGCCGACCCAGCATGAAATGATGGGCTTTTTCAGATGCTTCTTTTCGGCAACAAGCTTCAGCACAGCACCCGCATATTCCCTCGGCCTGGCGTATCCCGCATGCACGCATGTCAGAATCACCATGTCGATATTGGAGTCCTCGAGAAGCTCATTGCCCGCCGCCCAGTATCTGAAGAAGCCCGCGTCTCCTATGATGTCCAGCGGATTTCTCGGTACAGTTATCGCCGGCAGTATCTGCAGCAGATCCTTCTTCGTCTTCTCGGTCAGCTCAGGCACCTGCAACTTGAAATCCTCCAGCCAATCCGATAATATGACACCGGCACCACCGCCGTTTGTCACGATGCCCACCCTCTTTCCCCTGGCAGCCGGCTGATAGGCAAGAGCCCTGGCGCAGTCGAACAGCTCCTCAACGTCATAGGCTCTCTGTATCTTCACCTGTTTGAATGCGGCATCATAGACACTATCGGAGCCGCTCAACGACCCCGTATGCGTTTTGGTTGCCGCGGCTCCGCTGGCCGTGCGGCCGGCCTTTACAGCAACGATCGGTTTTTTAGCCCTCTTTGCCGACGCCAGGAATTTCCTGCCGTCCTTTATGCCCTCGATGTAGAGGGCAATGACATCAGTCGCATCGTCTTGATCAAGGTAATCGATCAGGTCGGCATCATCGACATCCGCCTTGTTGCCGATGCTTATTATTCTCGATAGTCCAATCTTCTCCGCGTTAGCGTAATGTATCATGCCGATGCATAGGGCGCCGCTTTGGCTGATGAGCGCTATCTTTCCAGGATTCGCCATTCCAAAAACGAAGCTTGCGTCGATGCTGTCCACCGGGGACTTGTATCCCATCGTGTTCGGCCCGATGACTCTTATCTTCGCTTTTCTCGCGATTGAGATGACCTCGTCTTCAAGCTTCCTTCCCTCGGGTCCGATCTCGGCGAATCCCGCACTGATTATGATAGCCCCCTTCACCTTCTTCTGCGCGCACTCCTTCATCACTTTGGCTACGTATGCGGCAGGGACGACGATCAAAGCCAGATCTATCTCGTCCTTGATCGCCAGGACGCTCGGATAAGTCCTGAGCCCCATGATCTCAGTAGATTCAGGGTTCACAGGGTACACTTTTCCCGTAAACCCGCCCACGAGCGTGTTCAGAAGCGCCTCATGGCCTATCTTGAGATGGCTTCTAGATGCCCCGATGACCGCTATTGTCCCGGGCTTGAAGATCGGCTTGAGTTCGTCTACTATCGACACTTGTCTCCCGGGGACGCAATGAGTCAATAATATCATTAGTTTTTCTGAGCGCCGCATCCGTAATTTATGATGTCTTTGGTCGGGTTGGGCAAACAGATACAAATAATAAGCCCATAACCCATAAATCGAAAGAAGCAATTTGCAGAAAAAGAAAAGGTGTGAAAATGACCGAGAAGGTGACATTGTCCATCATAAAGGCGGATGTGGGATCAGTCGCAGGGCATTCCTGTCCTCACCCATCGATGGTGAAAAAGGCCAGGGAAGTGCTGGAATCTGGCATCAAATCGAAGATAATTAACGATTTTCATATGAGCCGTGCCGGAGACGACATGGAATTCATCATGACCCATAATAGCGGCGAGAACGCGAAGGAGATACACAAGCTGGCCTGGGACGGATTCGTAGCGGCCGCAGATGAGGCGAAGAGGCTGAAGCTGTACGCGGCCGGGCAGGATCTCCTTTCC
>JAOUEZ010000127.1 GCA_029858465.1 Thermoplasmata archaeon
GTATCTCCTCGTCATCCTCTCAAGTTCGCCCTGGGACATCTTCTTCGGATCGCAGGTGATTCCTCCCTTTCCGCCCCCGAGGGGAATTCCAACGACCGCGCATTTCCAAGTCATCCACATTGAAAGCGCCTTTACCTCGTCCAATGTCACGCCGGGGTGGTATCTGATACCTCCCTTCCATGGGCCAAGCGCGTTGCAGTGCTGTGCCCTGTATCCCTGGAAAACTTTCACTGTTCCGTCATCCATTCTGACAGGTACCTGTACGCTCATCACTCTCTGCGGCATCTTTAGCATTTCGAGAACGCCGTTGTCAAGCTTGATGACCTTCGCGACATTCTCCAGTTGCCCGACTGCGATTTGATATGGGTTCAGTTGTTCTGCCATTTACCAATCACCTTTTTTGGGCGATTTGCATTTTGCACGCATGCATCATTTCATTATAACCTTTTTCATGCTTATCTGCGCGAAGTTTTAGGAAATTGTTTAATATTCTGAGTCAAAATTGCGACATCCGATTTGATTTCATGAAATAGCTTCAATATAAGGATAAAATATTCTTCAATCAAAATTTAATATAATAATAGCAATAATTCCTCATAAATCGACATTATATTGCGAATTATTTTCCTAATGTTGATAACTTCGTTTTATTTGCTAAAAGTGAGCCGACTATTTGCTCTCTTTTCCCCTCAAAGGGAAAAAAGGGTTATCGCATCTATTTTCATTATTTCGTAAGCGACTTGAAACAATCTTTGGCGACTTCTAGTGCGAGATCGATATCCTCCTTCGAATGCGCCGCGGAGAGGAAGAGCTTCTCGCCCTTCGGATGACCGAACAGGACTCCTCTCTTCACGCCCTCGAAAGCCCAATTGAAAACGAACTGCCAATCTGCAGTCTGGGTGTCTCGCACATCCTTCACTTCTTTGTCATTGAAATAAACGAATCCCATTGAACCTATATGTCTCACCTGGGATTTCATGCCCATATCAGTTGTGATATCTCCAAGCCCGTTGAATAGTTCATCAGCCAGGCGGTTCATCTTCGGATAGAATCTCCCCTGCTTGTATATCTTGAGCGCAGCGATCGTGGCCGCCATCCCAGCAGGATGTGCGTTGTAGGTACCTCCATGAAAGACGCTCATCGGCCATGTTTCCTGATTCGGGATCAGGGTCTCCATTATCTCCCTTCTCCCACCGAACGCGGCGACTGGCATGCCTCCGCCAAGGGCCTTGCCGAGGCAGGTCATGTCCGGTTTTATACCGAACATCTTCTGAGCTCCGCCAGGTCCGAGCCTGAAGCCGGTGACGACCTCGTCGAGTATGAGGAGGATGTCATTCTCCTTGCAAATCTTCGCGACCTCGTTCAGGTAATTGTTCCGAGGCAAAAGGCACCCGGCACTCCCCAACACAGGTTCGATAATCAGCGCGGCAAGAGAGTCCGCATTCTTCCTCAGGATCCTTTCCGTTCCTTCAAGATCGTTGTATATAATCGGAACAAGTAGGTCAGAATACGCCTTCGGTATACCTTTGGAGAAAATGCACGCCTTTGGCTCGCTTCTGTCCCCAAGTTGTTCTTCCGGTCCCCAGAAGCTCCATAGAACCTGATCGTGAACTCCGTGGTATCCTCCTTCGGATTTTGCTATCTTGTCTTTGCCGGTGAATCCACGTGCGACTCGGATCGCATGCATTGTCGCCTCTGTCCCACTGTTCGCAAATCTCATCATCTGCATGCTGGGCATCATTTCATTCACGAGTCTGGCAGCCTTTGCAACAATCTCCGTTGGCAGGGCAAAAGTCATGCCTTTCTCTATCTGCTCCGCTATCGCCTTCTTGATCACAGGGTTATTGTGGCCTAGAAGGAGGACACCCTGGCTCATGAGGAAATCAAGATATTCGTTCCCGTCGACATCCCAAATTCGGGAACCCTCGCCTCTTGAAATGTAGAACGGATAAGGATCAACAATTCTGAAATTACTCTCGACGCCTCTGGGAAGGAGATCTTTTGCCGAATCGTATATCCTCTTCGATTTCCTCGTCGAGGCTTCGTAATCGCGCAGTTCACCGACGCGCTTTTTCCTGCTTCCCATTTCTATCCTGTCCGAGTCCTCAATATAGGTTCTTCAGAAAAACCTTCTTGATAAAATGTAAAAAGGCTTTTTCTTTCGGGCAAGCGCGATGAAACGCTATCGTTCTGATGATCCAATGAGCAAAGCAAAAGATTTACACCTGTAATAACCTATATTGCCACCTAAGGGAGAATGACAAATTCAGCTAATATTGTCGCCGCAAAGCTCGAAGTAATTCTCAAATCACGCTGCAACAAGGTTGGGCTCGAAGAGTCAGAAAAAATCATCGACATGGTCATGAAATTCTTTGAAAACTTGGAAGGCCTGAGATTGAAACGGTCAAAACTGTTGCAGCAGGCCGCAGAGACAATGCGCAAGACCTTCGGCTTCGAAGAGGTATCGGTTCTTATGAAAGGCGTTGATGGTTTTTTCAGATACGAGATTATCATCGGCTACAATGAGAAACCCGAAAAGGAGCTCAGGTCATTGGTCTATACGGAGGAACAGATTCGTGAGCCGGATTCAATGCCTATAGTGAGAATTAATAAGTACTTAGACCTAACAATTGCAGAAGCGGAACAGAAGCCAGATCAGAAGGTGGGGTATGCCCATCCGGGATTGATGACGATGGCGAGAAAGAACTTCGAGGATTTCGCATACGGGGACTACCTCGATCTATACGTATTCGGGAAGGATGAGAAGCCTTTGACGGTCTTTGAATTATCGGCCCCCAGGGACGGGAAATTGCCTTCCGCAAACAAGCTTAAATGGTTGTGTCTTTTCGCGCTCCTCCTCGGCAATGTCATAGAGTACCAGACGGAATGATTCTAAGAATCTTCAGACGCTCTGCATATCGTGTGATGAAAGCATAATAGGCTGGTATCCAAAGGGCCCAATTTAGAAAGCGAACCGGAGAAAAGGCTTTTGATTGTCTTATGTTCTCAGAGTCGCGAGGATAGCGATTTGTCAGAGGGTCTCGGTTCTCAAGGAAAAAAAGGTCTTTCCGCTCTCGCCAAGAAGATCAGAGAGCTTGTTGCAGACTCGGATTTGAGAGGCAGGGTTGAAGCCAGAGTCAAAGAGTTCGAGGCTCTGAGGGAGGTGGGCACCGATGACGATTGGTTCTCTGAGATGTGCTTCTGCCTCCTTACCGCCAATTCGACGGCCCAACTTGGCATTGAGATACAGCAGTCTCTTGGAAAAGGATGCATCGAGTTATCTCAGAATGATGTCGAAAGATTGCTGGCCAGCCATGGTCATCGCTTTGCTCGCCCGCGAGCGGATTTCATATGCAGGGCGCGGGAGCATGTCAAAATCAAATCGATAATCGACTCCTGCGGGGACGATAGGAGCGCAAGAGAATGGCTCGTGGAAAACATCCTCGGTCTCGGCTACAAGGAGGCCAGTCATTTCTTGCGGAACACAGGGCATTTCAATGTTGCCATCCTAGACCGTCACATATTGCGCATAATGGAGGAATATTCTCTCATACCCGAAATCCCGAAGACCCTCACGAAAAAAAGGTATTTGCAGATCGAAAAGACTTTGGAGAAGCTCTCAAGAAAGGTTGATTTGCCCCTCGGCGTGCTGGATATCTATCTCTGGTACATGAAGACAGGAGAAATTCTCAAATAAGATTTAATGCGCATGTCCCTATCAAGGTTCGGTAGTGGGAATGAGCAGCATAATCTCTGAGCTGAAGGCGAGAGAGATATTGGACTCGCGAGGAAATCCGACGATCGAAGTCGATGTGATCCTCGCAAGCGGTGACATCGGCAGAGCGGCCGTGCCGTCGGGAGCATCGACAGGCACTCGCGAGGCTCTCGAGCTCAGGGACAGGAACAAGCAGAGATACTATGGAAAAGGCGTCACAAAGGCAGTCAGGAATGTGAGGAGGACAATCGCTCCCGCAATAACCGGCCTGGATGCCATGAATCAACGCGCTGTTGACAAGACGATGATCGAACTCGACGGCACTCCGAACAAAGGCAATCTCGGAGCTAACGCAATTCTCGGGGCGTCTTTGGCGACAGCGAGAGCCGCGGCATCATACGAGGAGCGGCCACTGTACCGCCATCTGCATTTCAGGGCATGCACCTTGCCAGTCCCGATGATGAATATCCTGAACGGTGGTGCTCATGCAGACAACAACGTAGATATCCAGGAATTTATGATTGCGCCTCTGGGGCCGAATTTCTCGGAGAGCCTCCGCATGGGCGTCGAGACCTATCACTCATTGAAAAC
>JAOUEZ010000010.1 GCA_029858465.1 Thermoplasmata archaeon
CATACAGGAGGGTGTGCCCCATATGGTCAACCAAGCTCTGGTCCCGTCGGACCTGGGCTCAGGCTTCGGAGGGATCGACGAGGCTGCGGGAGCTTCTTTCGAGCAGCTCGTTGTCGATGCCTGGATATGGGACATCGCAAAGGAGATCATAAGGGAGTTCGAGACCGACGATGCCGCGATAGCCTTCGATACAATTCGAGAAGCCTCTGCGGACATGAGCTTCCTGTCAAAGAAGCACACCATGGCGAGATTCAGAAAGGAGTTCCTGGCCACTGCGAAACCGCAGGCCGTGCTGACAGGCAGAGAGGATTTCGGCGAGCGAGGAGCAGTACTCAGAGACGCGCAGAAAGAGGTCGTCAATATTCTCGGAAAGGAGCCTGTACAGGCGGTTCCGAAGGATGTCGCCAGGGAAATGGACGAATACATTGAGGATATGAAATCCAAATGATCAAGAGCCAGGAGCAAACTTCTGGGCCTTCACCAATAAAGTAATTCTTAACGACATGTTTATTAGTACAATCGTTTGATACTTTCAGTCAGATTCTACGGGGGGACCCCTGAAATGGCCGACATAAGACAAAGAGTCGAAGAGGACATGGGACTTCTGAAGAAGATTCAGAGCTTCGTTCCCGGTTTTAGAGGTTATAGGAAGAGAGAGGACCTGAGAGATGCCGATAGGATGCTGAGGATGCAGCTCGTCGACAGGCTCGGAAGGCAACGGAAAAGACTGGAAGATTCCAGGACGCTGATCACGAAGAGCTTCGATTCGAAGCCTTTGGACCTGCTGGGCGGATTGATCAGCCAGTTCAAGAAGGTGGAGGGAGAGGTGCTCCACGCGGAAATGGGCTATTCCGGCTTCGTTGCAGACCTTGAGGTCAAGGAGAACGAACTGAACCGCTTGTACGAATTCGACGCGGGGATGTTTGCGGATGTCATGTCGATAGCAGCGAGCATCGATGCACTTCAGCCCGCTCTGTCATCTCAGGATGACGGAAAGAGCATAATGACACTCAATGAGATGCGAACGAAGATCGCCGAGTTTGAGGATTTCTTCAACAGGAGAATGTTAGTAATAACAGGATCGGAGGTGTGATGAATGAGTCTGATAGGTGCAGATACCTTCAATTGGGAGGACGCGAACAAGCGAAGCAACATAATGTGGAGAGTGCCCAGGAACATCAGATTCAACGACAATATCGTCGTGAGGGAGGACGAGATCGCGGTCTTCTACAGAGACGGAAAGGCGCTCGATTACATCGACCGCCCAGACAGGTACGCACTCAGCTCGCTGAACGCGCCGATAGTCGGGAAGATTGTCAAGTTCCTCTCGGGCGTGCAGCAACAGGCAGAGATCATCTACCTGCAGAAGAGGGTGTTTGACGGCAAATTCGGAAGCAAGCAGCCTTACCCGCTCAGGGACAAGGAGTTCGGAATGGTTAACCTCCGGGTGTTCGGGGAGTTCAGGTACAAGGTCACGCTGCCGATGAATTTCGTCAACCAGTTCATCGGGACACTCAACTTCGCGAGCAGTGCGGAGGTCGAGGAGAGGATCAAGGAACAGATGGTCATCCTGATCTACGACTCGATAGGAGACATGAAGAACGAGGGCATGGGAGTCGCGGACATCGCAGCGAACCTAACGAACATCGAGCAGGTCGTTCTCCAGCGGACGAAGGATCACTTCGAGCTGTACGGAATGACGATCGACAAGCTCTCGGGGCTTTATATCTCCATGCCAGAAGAGGTGCAGAAGGCTGTCGACACGAGATCATCGATGCAGATACTCGGCGCGAACTATATGCAATACCAGACCGGGCAGGCGATGCGCGACGCGGCCTCGAACCCGTCGGGAGGAGCTGCAGGCGTCGGTGTCGGAGTTGGAGCGGGTATCGGCATGGGATATCAGATGCTCGGATCGATGAACCAGCCTATGCCCACCCCAGGACAGGCACCGGCTCAAACTGCTGCCGGCCCGGGAGTGATGTGCCCGAAGTGCAACGCTGTCAATCAGGTGGGCGCGAAATTCTGCGTCGCTTGCGGGGCAAAATTGAGCGTCGACTTGGTCACTTGTCCGAAGTGCGGCAAGCAGGTGCCAGAAGGGAAGTTCTGTCCCGAATGCGGAGCACCGATGGGCAGCAAGAAATGCGCGAGTTGCGGAGCAGAAGTGCCCGCATCTTCGAAGTTCTGCCCCGAGTGCGGCAAGCAAGCCTGATCGCAATAACTGTTCAACGTATCCCCCATCAGGAGGAATCTACCTGGCAACGATCAAGTGCGTCAAGTGCGGAGCGAGCGTAGAATTTGACACCGGAACAAAATTCACGAAATGTCCCTTCTGCAGTTCACAGATCTACATCGACAGGTCTGGAGCAGGGTTCTATTACGTGCTTATGTTCATGTCGGACCAGAACGGCGCCATAGGGATGTTCCGTCGCTGGGCTGCGGGATCGAAGAAGGCGAAGGACCTCGACAGGCTCGCGCAGATCAGTAGCATAAAGAAGCAGTATTTCCCCGTCTATCTTTTCAAGCGCGACAACCAGGGAGTCGAGCAGATTTTCATAGAGCCGGCGGCGTCCACAACGCTCCCTGGGCTGCACAGCCTGAAAGTGCCGGCGGGCGATCTCAAGATATTCGATGAGAAGTTCGATGTCGGCAGCACTGAGATGATCAAGCCCGACATCGAAATGCTGTCCTACCTGAATTCGCTTCCCGGGAAGCCGAAGGAGCAGGCGTTGGTATACTTCCCCATTTGGAATATGGATTACACATTTGAAGGGAAAAAGTACAACGCCGTTATTGACGGCGTTTCCGGAGAAGTCTTCTCAGGAGAGTTCCCCGTGAGGAGCTCTGCGCCGTACCTGCTGGTGGCGATTGCCGGATTTCTCGCCTTCGTTGCCGAAGGTTTCCTGGCGACATATAATCTCATGATTGCGCTGCCCCTGATGGCCTTCACCGCGATAGCGATATTTTTCATCGCCCTGACCGTGGCGAGGAGGATGTGAAGATGGCGGACATGTCAGTCGGATTGAACTGCCCTGCGTGCGGTGGCGCGATAGCCGTAACTGAGGGAGAGAACACGGTAATCTGCAACTACTGCAATTCCACCCTCTTCATCGAGGGAGAAAAGGGAGTGAATACGATCGCTTTCAAGAACAAGCTAGGCAAGGAGCACGCGATCGCCTCGACCTTCGATTGGTGGAAGCACGGATTGAAGGCGAGGGACCTTCCGAAGACCGGCAAGGTGCTGGAGAGCTACCCGATATACATGCCATTCTGGAACACTACGACGAGGGTCACGGGCTGGATATGCGGCTACGAGGAGAGGAGGCACACCGACCAGAAAGGCAACGTCAGAGTCGAGAGGATTCCGAAGGAGGTCATGGTGCTGCAGGATTTCACCTTCTCGGAAATCGCCTGCGATCCCGGAGACCTCGGGATAAAGCAGCTGAAGAATTTCCAGGGGGAGACGACCTTTGAGGATTTCGAGATGATCCCGACTTTTGAATCTACTACTAGCAAGGACGACGCGCTCACGCACGCAAATAACGACGCGATGGCCCGGGCACGTTCAGGCGCAAGAGTCCCTCATATTACGTTCGAGAGGTTGCATTCATTCACGAAGAGGATGTCCCTCGTCTACTATCCAGTCTGGGTGGTCAGGTACAACTACAGGGACAGGATGTACATGGACACCGTCGACGGGGTTACAGGAAGCATTCTTTCCGGCAGGGCCCCAGGGGATCCGTTGTATCAAAGCCTCGCCGTGACCGCGGGAACCTCGATCGGCGGATTGGTTGCCGCCGGCGGTATAATCGCAGGTGCAATGGATGAAAGAATAGCTATTGGAGGCATCGTCGCTGGTCTGGTCATATTGGTGGTCACATACCTGTTCTTCAGGCATGGATCTGAAATAACCCAAGGCGATTTCAAGGGGAAGAGACCGACCGCGAAGGAGACTGTGCAGGGCCTGCAGCAGATCGCTGGACAGCTGGGGAGGGTGTGAACTTGAAAGTCATACAGGTCAAATGCCCGAAATGCAATACCGCAATTTCGATGAAGCAGAGGGACAAGCTCTTTCTGTGCACACAGTGCAACACCCTGCACACAAGGGACGAAGGGGTCGAAATCGTGCCCTACGAAATCGCGGAATTCAACCCGAGACTGCACGGCGACGACCTCTACATCCCGTTCTGGAAAATGAACTGCGCATTCATGATAAGGTCGAAGCAGGTTCAAGGGGGAGGGCTATCAAGATTGGCAGCCTGGCTAAAGGGTAGCTCCAACACGGGCAACATCATGATATACATTCCTGCGACCGATCTAGACCCGGGGACTTTCAGGCGACTTGTCACCCTGTTCATGACAAACCCTCCAAAATACACAACGAGGTTCAATTTCGGCGGCATCAGGAACCTTGCTTCTAACGTCACGAAAAAGGAGGCCACGGAGCTGGCGGATTTCGCTGTAGTGACTATGGAGGCTGAGCAACCGGGTGTACTTCAGTATCTAGACTACACTCTGACTGTCAACGATTCGAAGATAGTCTATCTGCCCTTCATGAATACATCGGGCGGCTTAATGCCCGCGCTTTGAGAAATAATTTGGAGGCGCTTATTCAGACTTCTCGCTCCTTTATCAAAGCATTTATCATGAGCATCTTTATATCAACCTCATTTCTTCAGTGAGCTGGATGCAACAGGACATTGAGATCATACCACTGCTTCTCCTCAAGGGAAGAAGCGCGATGTTCAGGGAATTTTCAAAGAAACAGCTCAGCGCTCTTTCAAAGAATCTCCGCAAAATGAACTTTGAGAAATTATACATCATGGATATCGACGGCCTTGAGAGGAACAGGCCGCAGCTGGACATTGTGCAGGTGCTTTGCGACGATTTCTCAATACTCTACGAGGCCGGGCCGAGGAGGGGAGCGAACATAATCGATATGGTAATCGCCGGAGCAGAAATCGCCTACATGAACACGGACTCCCTCGAAGCGCTCGATGAGATAGAGATAGCGCTTTCCTATACCGAAAGCGTCGGATTGAAGATAGACTGGAACAACGGGATGCTGGGCCACGGAAAAGGAATAGAAAATCATTCAATGGATGAGGTCATATCATCTGCTGTCTCTGCCGGGCTAAAGGACTTTGTTGTTCCTATTGAGATAATTGCTCAGGCTGCAATAGCAATGAAGGATGACAGCGTCGTCCTGCGGGGCATTGCGGATAGATCCGGCGATGAGAAGATAAGAAATGAAAGGATGTCATCCATCATCATCAACCATGAATACATTAAGAAGGTCAAGAAATGACTGAGGATCTGCAGAGATGCATAGGCCTGCTATTCAGAAGAAAGGGCAAGGAGCTGATGAGCGAGAGGGAATTCGTCTATACGGTCTCAATGGATCTTCATTGGTTCACGCCCAAAGAGGCACAGAGACTGCTAGATATCGCCGTAAGATCGGGACGCCTCAAGTTGTCCCAGGGAATGCTGTCGCCGACCTTTAAAATGCATGATTATGATCTTGCAGTAGACTATCGCCCTCCCGAGAGCATTTTAAAGATCCAGACAAAGAAGGAGAAGAAAGAGCTCTTCATGGAGCTTGTCGGGAGGATAGCGGAGAAGGCAAAACTGCCGAAGAAGGAGATTGTCGCAAGGGCGAACAAAACGCGGGACAATATCCCTGTTGACATAGAAGTGGCCGCACTTATCGTCGGCAGGAGCTTAGATGTAGAAATCGACGAGCAGATCGCGGAAGTGGAGAAGGAGATATTATCAAGGTAGTTCTCCTGATTTTAAAAAATCATAAGGCAGGTTTTATAACTCATTCATGAGATATCTCATGACCAGTGAGGAGATGACGGAGCCAGAAGATGAACATGAGAGGGTCTCCCTGAAACGAATCAGAAACTATGTACCGGGTTTCAGGGGGTATTCTAACAAGGATGATGTCAGTGATGCTGATAGGATGCTGCGCCTGCTCATCTCTCAGAAAATTTCCCTTGTCAGAAAAAGCCTTGACGATTGCAAAGAAATCCTTGAGAATAAATTGCTCTATGAGGATTCTTCAGCGGTCGATTTCCTCCTCAGCCTGGTCAAGAGATTAGCTACGGATGTCGGTTACGCGGACTCGGGATTTCAATGGTTGGCCAGCGATTCTGAGATAATCGGGGAAGACCTGGAGAATCTCTATGAGTACGACGCTATAATCATGGATCAGATTTTGGTAGTGCTTCGATCTGCCGAGGAAATGAAGATTGCCGCTGCGGATGCGGACAGACCCATGATATCCAAACATTCGATAGACATGAGATCGGGACTTACACAAATAGAGGATCTGCTGCGCAAAAGAACTCTTATTCTGAGACGAACAGGTTGAATTGGATATCACGAGGCGATTTCGTTATCGCGCAATGTCTCATCGATCTCCTCTTTTGTCGGCACGATCTCATGGGCGAGCACGGCCCTGTTGAAATAGCGCTTGAACATGATCGGAGAAAGAGCGGTCAGAATGAAGGCTGTTAACACCAGGATGGAGAACATTGTAGGGTCGATGGTGCCATTATCAAATCCGACCTGAGAGATCACAAGCGCCATTTCACCCTTGCCGATCATCATGAATCCAATGGCGAGTGATTCGTTCTTCCCGAGTTTTGCGATTCTGGCGGGTATCAATGTTCCGATGATCTTGCCGCTTATTGCGACAAAGAAAATGAAACAGAAGAGGAATATCACAGAGATATCTGAGCCGAACACCGCTCCGAAATCTACAGTGAATCCCATGAGCACGAAAAATATCGGGGCGAGGAAGCCGATCGTAATCCCTGAGAGGATATCTTCTACGCGGGTCCAGACCTTCAATCCGGTACCGGTCTCTCGGAGTATCATGCCCGCGATAAATGCTCCCATGAAGTCCGGCAATCCGACGAATCGTGCGAAGACTGCGAATCCAATCGCGACGCCAATCGCGATTGCGAAGGCCGCCTCACCGGTACGCATCCATCTTAAAACGCGGTAAAGCTGGGGCACGATATACCTGCTGACCAAAAAAGCCAGAATGAAGAAAATTATGTATCCAATGGCAAGATATGCGACCTCGTTCGTCTGTGCTGTCTCGCTGTGAGTTCCCAATACTATACCGATAGCAAGCAGAAGGGCAATGTCGGTTATCACGGCCGCACTGACGATCCTGCTGCTTGTTTCCGTATGAAGAACTTCCATGTCCTTCAGAATCTTGATTGTCACAGGTAGCGCGGTCACGGCAACAGCTAGAGCCACGAACAACAGAACAGAGCCGCTGAGACCGAACAGATAATTTCCCGCATAGACGAATACCATGGGGACTACTATGCCTGCTATCGCAATAGGTACCCCGATTTTCGATGACGCAATCAGTCTCTTCGGAGAGAATTCGAGCCCGATATGGAGCATCAACAGCAGAATACCGAGGTCCGCCAATCCTTGGATGAACTCATCCGTGTACATCGTGTTCAATTCGTTGATAATCGCTCCGAGGACGAATGGGCCAAGTATGATCCCCGCGAGAAGCTCCCCGACAACCGGAGGCTGATTCACTCTTGTTACAAGCTCCCCCATAGCCTTTGCAACGGCGATTATCAGCAGAACGTAGACCAGGATCGAAATATCCATCTGCACACCGGAATTGTCAAAGTGAACCGTTTATGACTTTGAAAAAAACCTAATGTTATAGATTAATATTGCCATCAAATTATGACAGAGCGAAATCTCATTTTTTCTTGATGAAGTCTCCCAGGGTCATCCCCTGAGAATAGGCTCTTTTCTCGACTTTAACATCGGAGATTTTTTCCCTCAGGCTTATCTCGAGTTCATTTTCGAGCTTCCGTATGAGCTGATCATCGGGGTGCAGCTCGCCCCTCTCGAGAGAATGTATTACCGATAGTTTCTCATTGATCTTCGCTGCGAGCTCCTTCTTTGTCAGACGCTTCGAATTTCGTGCCCGCATTATCTTTTCCGCATAATCGGTGATCAGTGACTCCTCTGTATCCTGGGTATCGAAGACGTCCTTATAGAGGGGTCTGGCAGCCCTTCGCTCCAGCCGTTGGCTGACGACTGCGGGGCGGGAAGGCTGTGCTGCAGCCTTTTTGGTGACTTCGTCACCAAATCTTGCACAATTGGAGCAGACTTCCATTTGCGTGCCCTCGATCTTGACTTTCTTTAAAAAAGGCACTTTCTGGCCACACATTTCGCATTGCATTTGTGTCATCGTAGTAAGTGATAAATAGAACACCCCGGCTATATAGCTTATCGAACTGAATTTGCTCATGCCAGAAGGAGTGTCCAAACGTGGGACTTGACGATCTTGGAGCTTTTAAAGAGGAAAACAAACAGGATTCAATTGACGAGTTCATGAAACGCATTTCTATGCTCGAAGAGAGGAACCTCGAACTCGTCGAAGAGGCACGTAGAGTAGAGGGCGAGAAGAGGTTCGTCGAGGGCGAGTTGCTAAGGCTCCAAAAGGAGCTGAAGAGATTAAAGGCGGAACTTGAAAGACTGAAAGCCCCGCCCCTCATCATAGGCCAGATAAAGGATGTGCTCTCCGACGGCCGCGTTGTCGTGAAGAGCTCGACCGGCCCTGATTTCATTGTCAACATATCGGACTATGTCCCGAAGGATAACGTCGAGGTCGGCGCCAGAGTCGCGCTGAACAAGCAAACCCTTGCAGTCATGGGCGTGTTGCCCCCGTCGCTCGACCCTGTCGTTGTCGGCGCGGAGATAATCGAGAAGCCCGAGACGACTTACAAGGATATCGGAGGGCTCGAGCCGGAGATAATCGAGGTCAGAGAGGCTGTAGAGGACCCACTGCTGAGACCTGAGCTTTACAAGAAAGTAGGGATCGATCCGCCCAAGGGCGTCCTATTAGTCGGTCCCCCCGGCACTGGAAAGACTTTGCTGGCAAAAGCGGTAGCCCAGCAGACTCATGCCACCTTCATCAGGTTCGTTGGATCCGAGCTCGTACAGAAATACATCGGCGAAGGAGCGAGGCTCGTCAGGGAGCTGTTCGACCTCGCGAGACAGAAAGCCCCGAGCATAGTCTTCATCGACGAGCTTGACAGCATCGGCGCGAAGAGGCTTGACATGGCTACATCGGGCGACAGAGAAGTCCAGAGGACGCTGATGCAGCTCCTTGCGGAGCTGGACGGCTTCAACCCGCTCGGCGATGTGAAGATCATCGGCGCGACGAACAGGCCGGACATCCTGGACGAGGCGTTGCTTAGGCCAGGGCGATTCGACAGGATAATCGATATACCGATACCGAACGTGGAATCGAGGACAGAGATATTCAAGATACACATGCGCAGGATGAACATCGATGACACTGTAGAATCATCCGAGCTCGCAGCCAAAACTGAAGGAGCAACGGGCGCGGAAATCAAGGCGATCTGCACGGAGTCGGGAATGTTCGCAATAAGGGACAACAGAGACACCGTCGGCATGCCAGACTTTGAAAAGGCGATAACGAAGGTCATGCACCAGGGCGACGAGATCGGAAAACCTCAGGAATCCGGCCCGATGTTCGCCTGAACAAGCAGGCCGGAATCAAACCTCAATTTCCTTTTCTATCACAAATGCCCCGATATATTGGCATCTCTTGCAGTGATACTTATAGCCAGTAATCAGCCCGGCCTCATAATACAAGTCGCTTGAGCCGCACTGAGGACAGGTCAGGATCTTCTTCTTCATGGAACAGAATAGCATCGAACCCGTCAAAAGGATTCCGATTTCATCTGGGTTCCAGGTCCTCACCGCCCATCGTGATTTCCTGAATGAAGTCGTAAATATCTTCTATCCCCGTCATGGTCTCCGAGGAAACGAATTCGACTTGCCCCCGCCCACCGATCGTCGTTTCGATCGCCTTGAGCAACTCGATGCTGACCTGATTCTGCGCGCCGCTGACCTGTTCCGTGAGAGAATTCTGGAGATTGTAGAAATCGGCGGACCATGATTGAATCCTCTCGATCTCTTCCTCGGACAGCAGATCGGATTTGGATATCATTGTGAGCATGGGAATCGAGAGTCGGAAGTTTGTTGTTATTGCGAGCAGCAGGGATGATACGAAGCCGTTCGGATTTCTCGCGAGCATCGGGTCCATCAGGAAGCACATCAAAGACTTGTCCTTTCCGAAACATTCGATGATCTTATTACTGCTTTCCCTGAAGGTGAATAGTTCAAGCTGGCCAGGCGTGTCGAACACGATGTAATCGGTCTCGAACTCGTCGATGACTTTCTTGACCTCCGGTGCATTCAGCGCAAGGAGGTCCGCCGCCGCTATCTGTGCTCCGTTCGGGCCGAGACCGTATTCGTCCATGATATCGCGCAGCTTCACCCATTCCCGTATATCGATATCGGATTCGTAAGGAAGCGCCTCTGCCCCCGGGTCGAGATTGACGAGAACACTGTCATATCCCTGGGTCTCGAGCCATTGATCGAACGCACTAGTCAGAGTACTCTTGCCGCATCCTGCGGTGCCTGCAAAATAGACGTTGACCGATTCTTCCAATGCGCGCACCCTCGTGATATGCACACCGAGCGGGCCTGAAGGGATTTTCGGGCGTCTTTGAAACGCCTTTCGAACCCTTGGCCAATCGGTCTCTCTTCCCCCTTTCAGGGATTAAGAGCCGATTGCTCTACCTGTCTGAGCTACAGGCCCGCAAACGCTCGTAATATATGGTCTATAATAAAACTATCGAAGCAGATATGCAATTGGCCAGAAGATGAAATGATGCCCCTTTTCTGGACGAAATATCCGATCTGAATTGACAATTGAGATGGTGCGAAAGCATTATTTCGTCATCGATGTTCGGCCTGCCTAGATCGGTTAGATGTTCGAGACATGGTTCCTGTTGGCGATCTTCGCGGCACTCATGTATGGCACTGGGCAGACCGTTCTCAAGAGCGTCCTCGGAAATATCTCCGTGGCGAGGATGATCGTCATCAATTTCATCGTCTCGATGCCCATCTATATTTTCTTCTTGACATCATCCACGCTGATTCTCGACATTGGCCAATACGGCCTGATTGCGATATTCATCGGAATAGCGGCGGCCTTTCTTGGCAGGGCAGGATACTACACTTACATGGAAGCCTTAGAGAGCGGCCCCGTGACCATAGTCGGCAGCATAACCGCGGCATATCCCGCGATCATCGCAATACTCGCGATCACAATACTTGGGGAGACGATAACCATGACCCAAGGAATAGGGATAGCAATCGTCATTGCGGGGATTGTGGCACTGTCGTACTCGAGGAGGGGTTCGGAAGCTGATAAATCGTTCACTGACCGATCAAAATTTTTCTGCGTTGTCACACTCGCGCTTTGGGGCGTCTGGGGGCTTTTCGTAAAAATTGCACTTGATGCCATGCCTACGATACTCTATCTCGGGTTGTACACATTCGCTCTGCCGACGGTTCTATTCGGATATCTGGGGATGAAACGCATCAAAATAAGGGACAATCTGCCCATGTGGTCGGTCCCAGTCATCATCGCGATCATCTCAGTAATGATTGCACAGATAGGAATCTGCGCCGACTCCACGGCTGTTTCTCTGGGACCCGCATCGATAGTCTTTCCCCTCGTCGCCGCCTATCCGATAATCACAATCGTCGAGGCGCAATTCTTCCTGAAGGAGAGGCTGAAGATAAGGGAAATGCTAATAGTGCTGTTGGTGGTCCTGGGAATCATTTTGGTATCCACTGTATGAAGTGAGTCCGTTTTCTCGTCCCGACAATAAAAGATATTACCCGCTGTTCACTATAGAGATTGAAATCCTCCGGAGCGGTGGGACTCCAACCATGGAAGTCGCTTTTCTCGGGAGCAGCAGCAGTGGCAATTCTACGCTAATATCCAGTGAGGACTCTATGATCCTCATCGATGCGGGCCTTTCTTCGAGGGAGATGGAGAGGCGCCTCGAGTTCCTCGGATATTCTTCTGCGGACATCGATGCGATTGTGCTGACGCACGAGCACAGCGATCACTGCAAGGGCGCGGGGATATTCGCGAGGAAATTCGATATTCCCGTAAGGGCAAATCCACCGACGTTCGCAATGTCGCCCATCGGGAATGTCAGATTCGAGGAGTTCATCACTCAGGAAGAATTCTGCATCGGGAACTTTCGAATGATGGCCTTCCCGATCCCTCACAATGCGGTCGAGCCAGTATGCTTCTCCATTACCGATGGGAATCATCGAATCGGATTCGCGACCGATCTGGGCAGAATCACAAAGCTTGTCAATAATGTGCTTTTCGACAAGGACCTCCTGATAATCGAGGCGAACCACGACGAGGCGATGCTGCGGAACGGCAGCTATCCGGAATTCCTGAAGAAGAACATATCATCATCGAACGGCCATTTGTCGAATCGGCAGACAGCCCTTGCAGTATCTGAACTTGTCACGGAGAGGACCCAGGGAGTTTTCCTAGTGCACTTGAGCGAGGAGAACAACACCCCGGAAAAGGCCGAGCACGAAGTTAAATCGATAATGGCGAGAAAGCTGAAGTCGACAAAGGTGCGCGCGGCCGAAAGATATAGGGTTACTGAGCCAGTATCATTGATTTGATGCTTTAATCTCAATCGCCTTATTGTTGCGCAGCAGAATATTCGCGATATTTTTCGGAAGGCTGACAACGTCTTCTTTCATGAGCTGATAATTCTTGTCTGCGCCTGCGAAAGTCGGAAGATCCTCGAGAACTCGGATGAGAATCATGTTCCCGTTCTCGGAATCGGATTTTGCAGGTCGCGGCTCCTCTTGTACCTGCGCCTCTTCTTCTTGACAGGATGGCTCTGCCTCTTTAGATACAGCTGGCTTCTCGGACTTTTTTTCCTCGCATTCCGGCGTCATCGTCTTTTTCCTGTGATCGATGAAGA
The DNA here is from genome assembly GCA_029858465.1 of Thermoplasmata archaeon. Classification (GTDB taxonomy): domain Archaea; phylum Thermoplasmatota; class Thermoplasmata; order UBA10834; family DTMW01; genus JAOUEZ01. Next base: position 12,903 of record JAOUEZ010000010.1, read on the forward strand.
AATCCTTGATTATTTTGAACGCCTCATGCTCCTCCGGCGTTGCATTGTCAAGTCGCGGCTCGGCCCCGAAGGCGGTGTTCATCGCCATCAGGGCTATTTTGCGCATCCTGATCTCGTAAATGCCGGAACTCTTCTCTTTGGCTGTCTTCAGCTGGCTAAGCAGCATGCCGGAAATGTCTGCACGGGTCTTGTCCTCCGAGCAACGCTGCTCTATAGCATCCAGATAATTAGCTACCCTGACGTAGAAATCGGGAGATACCTTCGAGAGAGTCTGCAGCTTGGACTCCTGTCTGTAAATAGACATCAAATCCTCATAAGTCATCTCGAATCTCTTTGCCATCCGATTGCCTGATAACATTCCGGATTCTTAGCACTTTTCTAACCCACTCGATAAATACGATAGAACCAATTACATTAAATGTCAGAGGGGCTAAGAACAGGGGTCTTCTTCTTGGTAAGAAGCGATATCATTGAGCAGACTGATGGGGGCTGCTATATCAATCTTGAAATTTCACCAAATGCCAATCAATCCGGAATAATCAGCATCGATAAATGGCGTCGCGCATTGAAAATCGATATTGCTGCCGAGGCTTCCAGGGGAGAGGCAAACAAAGAATTGATCAGATTTCTTGAAAAGATGCTCCCTGAGGCTAAGGGCAAAATTGCGATAGTAAAAGGGCTGAAATCCTCGCAGAAGAGGGTATTCCTGCCATTGAGACCAAAAGAAGCAATCGAAAAGCTGGGATTGGAGAATGATCTCTGACGAGGACCGCCTGGAAGATCTTGAGGAGGTCATAGACGAGCTGATAACGCGCAGCTGGACAGAGGCTATTATTGTTGAGGGGCCGAGGGATGTCAAAGCGCTTAGAGCCCTTGGTGTTAATGGAACAATAAAATCGATTAATAGGGGGGTCAGCATCATCAACTTGTGCGAATCTCTCTCTGTTGAACATGATAAATTCATAATATTGACCGATTGGGATAGAAAGGGAGGACAGCTTGCGCAGCTGCTGAGAAAAGGTTTTGTAACGGTCGATGCGAAATATGATGATCGTCTAAGGAAGAAAATCTCAAGCCTGACGAAGAAAGATCTGAAGGACATTGAGGGGCTGCCTAAATATATGGAGAGGCTGAGAAAATCGCTAGCAGGTTCAGCCAGAGCGAAATAGAATTTTTGTATCATCCCCACAAATATTAATTCGTCAGTAGTCTAATTCAGAGGTATTGTGTTTGCATGCTTCCCAGGAAAATGCTCGATAAACTAGGAATATCTTCGCCGGATGAACTTTTCAGAGAGATTCCCGATAAGGCGAGGATCGATGGTCTGAACATCCCGCCGCCCCTGGGCCAAATAGACCTAGAAAGAGAGATCTCAGAGATACTATCGAAAAACAGGACAATGGATGACTTGCCGACCTTCCTCGGCGGAGGAGTGTATAGGCATCACATACCTCCGGTAGTGCAGGAAATATTGAGCAGGTCTGAGTTTTACACATCATATACTCCTTATCAGGCAGAGGCTAGCCAGGGAATGCTCCAAGCACTTTTCGAATACCAGAGCATGATGACTGAATTGACAGGGATGGACGCTGTAAACTCCAGTATGTACGATTGGTCGACCGCGCTCGGAGAAGCGGCGCTTATGTGTCATCGGATCAGGCCTGGGACGAGGTTCCTGATCGCGAGAAGCATTTCGCCCGAAAGAAAAGCCGTGCTCAGGACTTATCTGAAAGGAATAAACGCGAGCATCGATGAGATATCATTTAATCCATCAACAGGAAAAATCAATATTGATGATTTGAAGAGCAGGCTGGGCGAGGATACATTCGGTATCTATCTGGAAAACCCGAACTATTTCGGAGTGTTCGAGGACGAGGTCGACGACATCTCCAGAACTATTGGAGATAGACCTTTCGTAGTGGGTGCAAATCCGCTCTCTCTGGTTCTCGCAAGACCGCCGTCGGAATATGGCGCGGATATTGTCATCGGCGAAGGACATCACCTTGGAACGAATCCGAATTTCGGTGGACCATTGCTTGGAGTGTTCGGCACAAGGAAGGAGCATATCCGAAAGATGCCCGGAAGAATCATCGGTGCCACGACAGACATGGCCGGGAAGCGCGCTTTTTGCATGACCTTGCAGACGCGAGAACAGCACATCCGTCGAGATAAGGCGACCTCGAACATATGTACGAACGAGGCTCTGATGGCTGTAGCTGCCTGCGCTTATATTTCTGCAATCGGAAAGCGCGGACTCGTGAGGCTTGTATCGGACAATGTCATCAAGGCGAGAAAATTCGCTAAAATGATCTCGCAGATAGATGGCTTTGATGCCCCAATATTCGACGCTACTCATTTCAATGAGTTCGCGTTTCGAAGTCCGATACCGAATGATAATCTGCAGAAGAAGTTGCTGAGCAACGACGTCCATGGAGGCATTCCTCTGGACGAGGGATTCCCGGAACTAGAGAACTCAATGCTGCTCTCAGTCACTGAACTTCACACTGAGCATGATCTACTTGCATTCAAAGCCGCACTGGAGGCGATGGAATGAGTTATCGCCAAGCGTGCTATGACGAGCCCCTGATTTTCGATCTCGAGTCGGAGCAATTCTGCGGAGACGAGGTGCTGAAGGATTCACCGTTACCAGAGACTCTGAGAAGAAAATGCCTGAACTTACCTGACCTCCCGGAAAGAGATGTGATGAAACATTTTGTCCGCCTGAGCCAGATGAATTTCTCTATAGACACAGGATTTTATCCGCTCGGATCGTGCACAATGAAGTACAACCCGAAGATCAACGAGCATATCGCACGTTTGCCAGGAGCCTCTCTGATACACCCTAACCAGGATGAATCAACGGTTCAGGGAGCCCTTCAGATAATGCATGAGTTGGAAAATATGCTGTGCGAGATTGGCGGCATTGATGCCGTTACTCTTCAGCCCGCCGCCGGAGCTCAGGGTGAATTCACTGGCCTCCAGATAATGCGTGCATACCATGAGGACCGAGGAGAGGAGAGAAAGGAAGTAATCGTGCCAGATACAGCCCATGGGACTAATCCTGCGAGTGCCGCGATGGTGGGATTCGACGTCGTCGAACTTCCATCAAAGAACGGAATGGTCGATTGCGATGCTTTGAAATCTGTAGCCGGGAGGAACACCGCGGGGATGATGCTCACTAATCCGAACACCCTGGGCATATTCGAGAAGGACGTGCTTGAGATTGCGGACATTATCCACGATTGCGGGGCTTTGCTGTACTATGACGGTGCGAATTTCAATGCGATACTTGGAAAAACAAATCCTGGAAAGATGAATTTCGATATCGTTCACTTCAACCTGCACAAGACTTTTTCCACACCCCATGGGGGAGGAGGACCCGGAGCCGGCCCAGTCGGTGTCAAGAAACCATTGGACCAGTATTTGCCGGTTCCCCGGATAGTCAAGAACGGCACATACTATTCTCTCGACTACAATTATCCGAAATCGATTGGCAAGGTCAGGGCATATTTGGGAAATTTCGCAGTCCTCCTTAGGGCGTACGCGTACATCAGATCCCTCGGCCCGGAGGGGTTGAATGAGGTATCATCTCGTGCAGTTGCAAACTCCAACTATCTGAAAACTCAATTAGAGAAAATGATAGACCTGCCTTTCGGAGGCGGGAGGATGCACGAATTTGTGCTCTCGGGAGAAAAATTGAAATCGAAAGGAGTAAGGACTCTGGACCTTGCGAAGAGATTATTGGATTACGGCGTGCACGCGCCAACCATTTATTTCCCCTTGATAATAGACGAGGCAATCATGATCGAGCCGACAGAAACCGAATCGATTCAGACATTGGATAGGTTTGCAGAGATCGTGCATGAAATACTTCAGGAGGACTCGGAGACTGTGAGAAGCGCCCCACACAACACTTCGGTCAAAAGAATTGACGAAGTCAAGGCTGCGAGGGAGCTGATATTGAGCTACCGCAGCCTCAAGGAGCATGAGAGGAAATTTAAATCGCATTCCTCATAAGGATTCTTAATCGAATAGGCCTTTGCTTTTACTTACAGGATATTTTCCCTCGTTGATAGATATCTTTTCCAATACAGCTTTTTCAAGATCGAACCTGCATGCATTAGCCATGCTCAGCGCGAAAATTACAACATCCGCGGTCTCCAGTCGAATTTTCTGAAGATCTTCATCCGATATTTCTCTCTCGGCCTTTCTCCATTGAAATATCTCCAGAAGCTCGGAGGCTTCGATGGAAAGTGCTATGGCGATATCTTTTGGGTTATGATATTTCGCCCAGTCTCTTTTTTCGATGAAGGCCCTGACATTTTCTGCAAGTCGCTGTAAAGAGTCAGACATTGGATCACTCTCAAAGATAGAGAATCCTCTCAGAGAATAAACTTATTATTATGATGATAGACCGTTCGGTCCAAATATAAAACGCCACAGAATTTCTCATCAGTTGCCGTCTGTTCGTTTGACTCTATATCTGCCAGGCGGGACAAATATCTCAAATCTCGCTCCCTTGCCATGTTCGCTCGTCTCGCTGATTCTCATTTGGGTCATAGATAGAATCTGCTCTGTCAGATACATCCCAAAGCCCGATGATGATTTGAGTGGTGGCTTGAAAAGACGCGCTTTCTTCTCGGGAGAGATGCCGATACCGTTATCCTCATAGATTATCGACAGGCCGTCCTCCCTCTCTACTGTTTCTATCTTTATCCTATCCACCTTCTTTCCATGCCTCATCGAGTTATCGAGCAGATTGTAGAAGACCTTCTCCAGCATCGGATCGGAATAGATCTCAAGGCCCTTCAGGTTCTTGTCAATCGATATTCCCTCTGTTTCGAGATCGGAGACAGCTTTGCTCAGAATATCATCCACGCAAAGCCATTCGGGATTTTTCAAACCGACCTGCTGATACTCGGCAAGGAACGCAACCTGACTTCGGATATATTCCGCCGATTCCTTCATTCTTGCAAGGTTCTTGGCTGAGGCAACATTACTTTCGGGGCGAGACATTGCCTCAATGAATCCAATAAGTGTTGTCAGCTTG
>JAOUEZ010000128.1 GCA_029858465.1 Thermoplasmata archaeon
CTCTTTTAAGGAAATCCTCTGCAATTTCGTGCCGCAGGGTGACCTTGCATCCGATGTCCATCCCCGCTCTGATGCCGAAATCCCTATTGGTGGTCTTCGAGATTGTTCTTACAGGCTTCTGCTTCGCGACGAGTTCGAGGATTTTCTTGGCCTTCAGCAGCCTTTCGCCCGCCTCGCCGACTCCGATGTTCACGGTCACTTTATCCAATAAGACCTCTCTCATCGGGTTGTTCGTGCTCATATCGCGCTCCCCTCCGGCATCTTGATCTCAGGAGTCTTCTCGCCGACCACGAACACGTTCTCCCAGACGGTCGCGAACCCCTCCTTGAATGCGATTAGGTTCTGCGCAGACCCTCTCTTTACCTCGAATGAATCGACTGTGACAAGACTGCCCGGGTGAGAGCCCGCGATCAGAAGCGCGAGACTTCCCTCCTTCAGCGGAAGCTGCTTGACTATCTTCTGACTCGGAATCTCGATCTTGAGGACGTCGCCGGTCTTATACTGGTTTTTCGGAAGCAGGATGTTCCTCCCGTCATGCATGTTCAACTGGAAGACGCCGTTCTTGACGATTGTCTTGTTCTCTATCCTCACAAGCTTCGTCTTTGCCTCCTCGGCGGATATCGCGATAAGCTTCAGCCTGCCATGCGTATCCATGAGAACCCTGTAGTTCTCCCCGGATTTCGCAATGGTGACAATGTCCATCAGGCCGACTGGGAATTTCTCTTCCATGACAGTCCTGCCGTCGACCATTATCTCTCTGGCTCCAAGTATGTGCCTTGCTTCCCTGGTGTTGTCGCATATCTTGAGGATGTCTCTCAGCAGGATGACCATTGGAACACTCGCCTCTGTCGCATGCGGTCCCGGAGTGGGTTTTGCGACCCATTTGGTCTTCTTCCTGGAAATGCCCCAGCTCTTTGGCGCCGTCAGGCGCTTCATATGTTTGCTCATTTGGAGCCCCCCTTGAGCTTCGCAAGCTTGCCCTTTCGTAGCGGATCGGATAGATCCAGCTTCGTGATGATGCAGTTGGAAGGCTCGATGGGTTTCGCCTTCTGCGTACCATCAGCCTTTGCAATCGTGATTCCGTCAAGCGTGAGCTTCCTGTGCTTGAGGTCGACGCTCGCGACCTTGGCCTCTACTCCCTTGACGCCCTCTCCGCCTCTGAGGATTTTTACGGTATCCCCTTTCTTCACCGGGAGCGATCGGACATTGTATTCCTTGATTAACGGGCTGTCCAGATGACACGCAACCATTCTGTGTCTCATGTGCAGAGGGGCATTTGCCTGCGCCTTTCTCTGCTTCCTTGGCATAACGCTTGTGATTCTCATCGTCCGTCCCCCTTCAAATTATCATAGAGGCTGTTGCAGCTATTCGAGGCCACCTCTCCGCTGCCTCTCTTGCCACCGGACCCTTTATATCGGTCCCCTTCGTTTCTCCAGTCTCGGTCGTGATTACCGCCGCATTATCTTCGAACTGCACGATAGTGCCGTCAGCCCTTCTGAAAGGTCTTCTCTGCCTCACTATAACGGCGTTGACTACCTGCCGTCTCATCTCGGGCGTACCTTTCTTGACGCTTGCAATTATCAGATCCCCTATGCCCGCGGTCGGGTAGCGCCTCCTCGTCCCATGGTATTTCGGCACGGCGATGACCGAGATCACCTTCGCGCCCGTGTTGTCAATGCAAAGCAGTCGCGAACCGGTTGGAAGGCCTCTTTTCTGTTTTCCTGGCAAGCCTTTCATGGTTATCACATCCTCCTCTCGATGACAACATATGCCACCTTCTTGCTCAAAGGCCTGCACTCCATTATCTTGACCTTATCGCCCGCGGAGAGTTTGAAGCATGGAGGAGCATGGGCGAAGTACTTGCTCGTCCTCTTCTCATATCTCTCGAATTTTGATATGTATCTGAGATATTCTCTCTCGACTACGACGGTCCCCTGCATCCTTGCAGATACGACAATGCCGTCGATTACCGTGCCTCTGACTGGCAGTGTGCCGTGGAATGGGCAATATTCATCCTCGCACTTATCGGTCGGAGGTTTGACATCGACTCCGATGTCGCGTGCTGTATTGGTCTTAGTCGTCCTTTTTGCCATAGTGATCACCCGAATTATTTGACCCGTTTTACTCGGTCTTCAGGCCTGAACTCGATTTCCGATCCCTTCACTCGCTGTTTCGTCGCGCCGTTCTCGAACTCGAAGATGCAGTTTTTCTTGGCTACCTTTTTTTCAATGCCGTCGACTTCTATGATCAGCATCCTCTTCGTCTCATCGACGACCCGCCCAGCCAATCCCGCATGATTCGGATCGGTTGATGAAAGGATCTCGACTTTCAAGCCTATCAGTTCATGTCTTTTCAGATCTCCTCTCGGCTTCATCTCCTATCATCTTGTGTCCACAGTGAAGCCCATTTCAGTCAGTGTCTCTTTCACTTTCTTCTTATGATCGCCCTGCAGCTCGATTCTTCCTTCCTTGAAGGTGCCGCCCGCGGCGCACTTGTTCTTCAGCTTGCGCGCAAGCTCCTCAAGGTCGATGTCCGCCGAATCGAATCCCTCGACGACGGTCACTATTTTCCCATACCTTCGCGTGTCAGTGAATATCTTTATCTGCTGCTGTTCTCGAGCGATCTCCTCACACATGCAGAGCTCCTTAGGGAGCCCACAAACCGAGCAAATTGTGGCCATTAGGTTTTCTCCTCCTTCATTTTACCTCCATCTTTTGCGGTCTTGATTTCCAATTCACGCATGACAGTTCTGATTCTGGCGACGTTGGTCCTGAGTGCCCTTATCCTGCCCGGGCTCGGCGGCGCGCCTCCCATGGCCGCCACACCCCTCTCGTGCATCAATTCGTCCTCGAGCGATTGCAACTTGCTCTCCAGCTCTTCTTGCCGCATCGCCTTCAGGTCCTGCATTTTGAGGAGAGGCATCTCAGGCATCCTCCTTCTTCTGTTCATCATCGGCTTTCTTCTCGTCTTCCGACGGTTCCGCATTCTCCTCGGGCGCCTCATCCGTCGCCTGAGCAGGTTCTGCGCTTGTATCTTGCGCGGGCGCCTCCTCGACAGGCTTCTCAGCAGCTGCCTCTTCTGCGGATGCCGAGATGCTCAGCTCTTCTTTCTTAGATAACTCTCCAGGCGAACCCGCTTCCAGAAGTTCGGCTGTCGCGGTCGGGGTCGCTGTTATTATGACTTCATCGGGCAACCTTGCCGTCGGGTCCATTATCCAGACCTTCACTCCGATTATTCCCGGCTTCAGTTTTGCCGCGCAGAAACCCTCTCTCATGAACTTGATCTTCGGATCACCGCAGTACTTGATGTGTCCCTCTCGGAACTTCTCAGTTCGGTGCCTCTGGCCGGTCAGCTTGCCAGCAAGTATGACCTGGCATCCTTTCGCGCCGGAATCCATGATCCTCCGGACAATCGAGTGCCCGGCGCGCCTGAAGTGCCATCCCCTCTCGAGAGCCGTCGCGAGCTTCTCCGACATTATCTGCGCGTTCAGGCTCGGGTTGTTCTCCTGCTGCACCTCTATCTGCGGATTGCTGAAATTGAAATCTTCTTCGATCGCCTTTGTCAACGCCTTTATTGCCGCGCCTCGCCTGCCAATCACTAGACCCGGCCTTTCCGTTATCAGTGTGACTCGGGTGCCCATTGGAGTCCTCTGGATATCGAGTCCGCCAAACCCTGCGCGGTCAAGCTGTCTCAGCATGTATTCCTTGAGCAGAACCCTCTTGATATTCTCCGTCACGAATTTTCTCTCAGTTGCCATTAGACCACATCTCCGTGAGACTAGCTCATCTCCTGCTCCTCGAGTATGACCTCGATATTGGACGATAGATCATTCCACTGGGTCGCTCTTCCAAAGGCTCTCGGCATCCTGTTCTTGAACACCCTCCCCCTGTGGACTGCGATCGTGTGGATCTTCATATTATCCGAATCAAGGCCCTTGTATTCCGCATTGTGCTGAGCGCTTTCGATCACTCTCAGTATTTCTCGTGCAGCCTTGACCGGATATCTCCCGGGCCCCACGCCCGGCTTGTGCGAGAGATACATCTTGTGTCTGGTGTACTTGACTGGTCTCTTCATTGCGGCGACCTCCCTGAGGAACTTCTTCGCATCCTCGACCTTCATGCCGCAGATGTTCCTGCAGACCTCCTCGCACTTCTTTGGTGAGACGCGTATCTCCTTTCCGAGGGCCTTCGATGTCTTCTCCGCATCAACCTCTTGTGTGTAACCGACCATTGTGCCTCACCTCCTCACTTG
>JAOUEZ010000011.1 GCA_029858465.1 Thermoplasmata archaeon
GCGCTCGAACTCATGATTGATAAACTGGATGATGACCCTGAGCAGTGCAGGAAAGACGCGATAACTAAGGATGCCGTGGAAAAAGTGGAGATAATAAGGATAGATGCTGAGGGATTCACGGGTAAGCAGAGCATCTATTGAGGCTCTGGGGGATGATGAGAATAACAATTAGAAGATTGACCTCTGAAGATTATGACGAAATTCTCTCCGTGTGGGAAAAGTCGGGTTTGCCGATCCGCAGAAATGGAAGGGACAGTCGCGGGCAGATAGCGGCTCAACTTAATTCTGGCAATGTGATCATCCTCGGCGAGGAGGCAGACGGCAGATTGGTCGGCATCATCATGATAACTCATGATGCCCGCAAGGGATGGTTGAACAGGCTCGCTGTTCTGCCCGAGCATCAAAAAGAAGGGGTCGCGACAAAGCTAATAGAAAAAGCGGAGGAAATATTGAAGGAAAAGGGCTTCGAGGTCTTTTGTGTACTCATAGAGGACGAAAAACTTGAAAGCAAGAGGCTTTTCGAGAAGCTTGGGTATAATGATGAGCAGGAGATACGATATTACACGAAGCGCCTGAGAAAAGAGGCTTGATTCTACTGCCACCAGCGATTTCTTTTAATACAGACATTTTGCATGACATCTCAATGAGTTCTTCATCGATGATGAAATTCATTGTCGTAGATGGTTTGGATGGATGCGGCAAAGATACTCATGCATTTAGAATCAAATCTCTGATCGAAAGAAATGATGGAAGCGCAATAATCATTTCTCATCCTTCTAAAAGATTGCTTGGAAGAATAACAAAAAGAGCCTTGACAGAATCTGATAAAATCTCAAGGTTGATTGCAACTCTGTTCTACACTTCGGATGTAATATTATCTACACGCATGCTGAAAAGGGGGAATAGAGAGACAATCATATTTGTCAGATATCTTCTCGGAACTGCTTATCTGCCAAAGGCTCTGGCACCTTACGGTTATAGATTTTTTAGAAAACTGTTGCCTTTTCCGGACATAGCCTTTTTCATCGATATAGAACCGGAAATCGCGCTGAGGCGAATAGAGGCTCGTGATCACAGGAGAGAAATGTTCGAAACACTCGAGAAATTGATGGATGTAAGAAAAGTGGCGAAATCGCTCATTTCCGATGAATGGGTAACAATCAATAATAGCATAGAAGGCGAAGAACCGTTCAATGAAGTCGAGAGAATCCTTCGCGAACGAGAATTGATCGGACATACGCTGAAATCCTAATTCAATCGTATATTGAATCAGACACCTAAAGTGTGAAGGAAGCCTGCGACAACAAGAGGAATGACTAAATTATCAATTTTCCCGGGAGTTATCGCCTCGAGACAGGTTACGAAACCGCCAATCCCTACCGCAAATAGAGGCATCATCTCAGGAATTGTCCCGCCAGTATAACCGATCATATCGAAATAGAACCATCCGATGATAATAATTGAAATCGTGGTGGCGGCAAAGACCGCGATGCTGCCTTCGACCGTTCTATGAGGAACATATTCCAGCTTTCCGAATTTCCTGCCGATGAGATCCCCCATCCCATCCCCGAACGACATGCTTGCAATCGCAATCGACGCTGCGAAAAGATCGTTGAAGAGGAAATAGGCGATTATCGTCCAAGATATTGCGTACATGACTAATCCGTAGGGGTGTCCCCTGGAGGTGATATCCCCGACCGATGATTCTCTAAGGCCCTTGATTGGAGAGGCGGGGGATGTGAAAAGCAGGATTGGAATGAACGGAAAAGCTGCAAGGCCCGCCATGACCCAGTCAGTGTCGAATAGCCACCAGAAGAAGACGATACCGCCGGTCAGTATATGCACAATCTTTCTAGAATTCTTGACATAATCGTGCATGATTCTGGCGAATAATATGACAAAAATCACGTAACCGTAGACGCCGATCAGTCCGTATATGTCTCCCTGTGTGAATATGTCCACAGAGTCAGGTTATCGTCATTCCGGCAATATATTTTTCTCAATAAAAGAGAGACTCTAACAGAATCGAAGATTAGAAAAAATCTATAAGGGGTTTCAAAGAAGCGATTTAAGCCTTTTTGGCTTCGGCTTCATCCTTTTTCTTTGCTTTAGCGAAAACTCTGGCTATCCAAATGGTCATAATTACCGCGATTATCGTAACGAATATCGCGTAGACCAACGGTCCTATAACACCATTTGTGTCAGGCGGGAAGTAGGTGGCGAAAATCGTTTGAATCGCGCTGTTCCAAGCCAAAGCTGCCACTAGACCGAATGCTGCGGTTATGAGCGCAGCTATTTTGTCCAGTATATCGACTTTTAGGCTCAAAATTTCACCTTTTGCCAGTATTAATCTCATAAATAATAATGATAACCTTTATTCGAAGGCTTCTAGAAAATAATATCATTGAACGAGTTTGTATCAGGTCAAAGGTTTGGCAATGTCTGCTCAGTCTCCAAAGGAAACCGAGGATGTCGCTAAGAAGCTCGCCGAGCTTGAAGAAGTTGTCGCCAAAATCAAGGGCGGCTATGGCGAAGTCGGCCAGTATATGGAGATGTTGAGAGAAATCTCGATCAGGTATTTCCGCATAATGGAGTTATACGCGAAACATGGCAGCATCTCGGTAGAAATGGCTGTCCCTGAGATCAAAGACCCTATCTCCAAGGAGATCATCAAAATATTGCTTGACAAATCGGAAAAGGAGAATAAAGTATTGAATTTGTCCGATATCACAAGAGAATTGAAGCTGAGGAGGGGAACCGCCTCAAGAAGAATTGTGCGAGAGAAGGTCAATGAGCTCGTAAAGATCGGAGTTGTCAGGAAAATGGAATCAGGGAAACAGTCTTCATACACGATATCCGAGGATCTGATCAATCGCTGGTATTCTCTCCTGGGTTTAAGAAAAAAGTAGATTTCGAATGGTCACAGATGGTCACAAGTGACCACTTTTTAATTATTCTGTGACCAAGCATATTCCTCAAACACAGAAATCCGAAAGGAAGGTGATGAAAAATGTCAGATGAAAAGATGCCCGACGCAGAGGAGTTGAAGAATATCTTGAACACCGTATCGACAGAGATACCTAAGTTGCTAGAGGCGATAGGCAAAGTACTTTACAACCCTGAGAACGCGGATCAACTCGGCAAGGCGGTAGCCCAATTCTACAAGGGGCTTCTCGATGCGGGAATGACCAAGGAACAGGCGTATGAGCTGACGAGACAGTACATGTCCAGTTTCAGCCTTGGCGGCATGATATCTTCGGCAATCTCCGCGGGAAAAAATCAGGAAAAGCATGACTGAAACATAATTCTGGGGTAATGACAATGGACGCCAAAGAAAAAGAAGAGATCCTGAGGATAGCCCCCGTCATGATCCTCAGCATACCCAGAATGTCCTTCGGGCTTGTCGGTGCCTATTTGCGGTTCAAGCAGACCTCTAAGAGGGCGGTGCGAAAATTCAGACGCGGACTTGCAGATTCGGGGATAGACCCGAACGTTGCCGAACTGCTGGCACAAGAATATGCTGAGAACGCCAGAGTGCTTTCAAGAGCGGGAGAACTATTCTTCAACAGATGATATTGTCGCTGCAGAGATAATATCATCCCAGAGTCTTCAGGTGCCAGCAATATGCCATTTGGACTGAGAATGGGAAAGTATCAATTCGACCGGCAAGTCTGGACGATCTTCACAGCCGCAGTGATATCCTCCTTCGGCTTCGGAGTGGTCTTCCCGTTCTTAGCAATCTATCTTGCTGCGGAGATGCAGCTCGGGGAGACACTGACCGGCATCATCATGATGAGCTACATGGTGACAGGGACATTTTTCGGCATCGTGGCAGGTGCCTGGGCCGACAAGTTCGGAAGAAAGAAGATAATGATCATCAGCCTGGCTGGAGAGGCTTTGCTCATCTCATTGTGGGCAGCAATGTCGAATTTTTGGGGATTCATAGCGATTGCTCTAACAGAGGGAGCTGTCGGGATGATGTACATGCCTGCAGCCAACGCGATGATGGCGGATTTGGTCCCCCAGAACAAGCGACCGCAGGCTTATAGTCTCATTAGAATCGCATTCAACTTAGGCACGGTGATTGGCCCACTGATAGGCAGCGTGCTCATAATCGGACTCGGTTTCAGGATGATGTTCGTAATATCCGGGGTGGTTGTCGCATGCGCTGCAGTCCTGATATTGTTCAGGACCAGAGAGACTCTCGGAGTGAAAATCACAGAGAAATTCTCATACAGCGACATGAAGAAAGTCGTTCATGACAGGCCGTTCCTCACGCTCTGCATATTGATAGGCCTGACATTCTTCGCGTTCGCGCAATTCTTCACGACTCTGCCCGTCTACGCATACACTCAGATGGGGGTGACAGAGAGCATGTTCGCGATGCTGTTCGCCATCAATGCGGGCATGGTCGTCGTCCTGCAAATCCCTGCGACAGGGCAGGCGATAAAGTTGCGTCGGACAACAGCATTGACGATAGGCCAAGGAATAATATGTCTGGCCATGTTCATGATCTTCTTCGCGCCGGATTATTCATGGCTGATCGCAGCAACTGTGGTCCTTACGATCGGTGAGCTATTCCATGCGGCAATATACGGAGCGGTCATCGCAGATCTCGCACCGGTCAATCTGAGAGGGACGTATATGGGTTTCTCAGGCGTCATCCTCGGAATGGGAGAAGGATTGGGGATGCTTGTAGGGATGTCGTTGATGGACATACTGCCTGTACCTAACCTGACATGGGTTGTGATAGGCGCAATATGCGTGCCGGCGACGATAGGATATCTCTACCTCAGACGACTGATACCTGAATCCGTCGACCGCGGATCCTCACGGCTCGCATTGGACGACTCCGAGATCAGCGCTCAAGCTGACGCAAAATAAAAAAATTAAAAAAACTTAATTCGTTTTCTATAGTTACTGAAAACAGACGCTTCAGAACCTGTTTCTTCGTGGGGGCCTGTGCTTCTCATAGCACTGGCGGCAGTAGACTGGTCTCCCATCGGCAGGCTTGAAGGGGACCTCGGCCTCGGCTCCACAGTCAGAGCACGTTATCTTGTGCATCTCCCGTGGCGAGTCATATCTACGACCACCCCTATAGGGTTGGTCATTCATTTTCTTCTTATCTCCTATTTATTTACGAAAACCCTCTCGGATAATCGCCAATTCGACTACACATCTTCATGTATTTATGAGTATCCCTGGGTCGAAAAAGATAGTGGGCTACTTCTGCGGCTCAATTATGACCTTGAGTGAATCGCCGCCCTGAGCCACAAGCTGAAAGCCTTTCTGAGTTTCCGCAAGAGGCAATCTATGCGTTATCATGTCTTCGACAATGATTTTTCGAGATGCTATTATTTCGAGAGCTTCCTTTAAATCGCGAGGAGCACCCGCATATGATGTCATCAATTTGACCTCATTCCTCCATAGATCGTTCACATTAAGGTAGACAGGCTCATCGGGCTTGGGACAGGCAAAGAACATCACGGTTCCTCCTCTATCAACGGACCTTATTCCCTGATCAAAGGCAGGAAGGGCTCCCGTACAGATGATGACATGGTCCGCCCCCTCAGAGCCGAGCAGGTCCCTCGTTTTTCTTGGTATGTCCTCGAGGGCGTCAAGAACGATGTCGGCACCGAACTTCAATGCGAACTCCCTTCGCTTGTCCGAAATATCAGTTACAATAATTTTACTAGCACCCAGCATTTTTGCCATTTTTAGATTAAGGATGCCTGCGATTCCCGCCCCGAGAATTAGCACCGTTTGACCAGCTCTCAATGATGAATTGCGCATGCTTCTGACCACACAGGCAAGCGGCTCCACGAACGATCCCTGCTCATAGGTCACATTGTCGGGCAGCAGGAATGTGCCGTGCGCAAGATTTATTGCGGGAATCCTGACGAACTCCGAGAAGCCGCCGGGATAGAAATTGGTCGTCCTCAACATCTGGCAGACGGAATGATGGTCGGTCATGCAATATTTACAGGTGTTGCAAGGCACATGGTGCGTGACGACGACTCTGTCACCGACTTTCCAATCCTTGACTTCCTTGCCGACCTCGACTATGTCCCCGGCTATCTCATGACCGAGAACCAACGGGGCCTTCTTGATCCGATACCATTCCATGACATCGCTGCCACATATTCCGGACGCCATGACCTTGACGAGAATCTCTCCAAGACCAATCTCGGGCTTGGGCATCTCTTCCAGACGGACGTCACTGTTGCGGTAATACATCGCAACGCGCAAGGAGACCACAGCTCCGGGATTCACTTCCTCTTTTTCCTTCGCGGCTTGGCATTCTCCTCATAGACTCCCCAGGCTTCCTTGGTATTAACGTCATTATGCACAATCGCCCGCACAGCCTTGATCATTGCTATAGGGTTGTCCGACTGCCAAATATTTCTGCCCATATCGACGCCTATCGCTCCTGCTTGCATGGAATCGGCAGTCAATTCCAAAGCTTTCTTCTCCGGTATCTTCGGCCCTCCAGCGACGACTATCGGTGAAGGACAGCTCTCGACGACTTTTTCGAAATCATCGCAATAATAAGTCTTCACGATATGCGCGCCGATCTCCGCGGCGATTCTGCAGCAGAGGCTGAGATATCTTGCATCCCTCTTGCCCAGCTCCTTGCCGACAGCCGTGACCGCGACTACAGGCATTCCTTTTTCCTCCCCTTCGTCCACAAGCTTCGCGAGGTTTAGAAGCGTCTGATGCTCGTGAGAAGTGCCGACGAATATTGAAAGAGCCACGCCGCAGGCGTTCAAACGGAGAGCATCATCCACCGTGGTGATCAGCCCCTCATTCGAGAGGTCAGGGCCAACGATGCTGGTTCCTCCGGAGACGCGAAGCACTACCGGGACATCCGTCGCCGCATCAATGCATTTCCTGAGCACTCCTCTCGTAAGCATGACGGTATCTGCGTACGGAACAAGTGGCATAATGGTCTCTTTTGGTTTCTCCAACCGCGAGGTCGGTCCGAGGAAATATCCGTGATCGACCGCGAGCATAACCGTATGTCCTGTCCTCGGCCTGACAAATCTTGAAAGACGATTCTGCAAACCCCAGCTCATTTCCAATCACTCCGATTCCTAATCTGTAGATATCCGATCATACGCCGATCAGGCGCATTCGGGTCATTCACTCGATAGAACAGGAGGATATTTATTAATTCGCAACTGCGCTGGACAGGAAATCTTAATCATATCGTTCGCCGCAGGCAGGACAAAAGGAATCATCAGGATCCCCGGAGCCGCCGCAGCGCCTGCATCGCTTAATGGCAATCTTCTTTGGGACATCGGACGAAGATAGCCCAGGATAATAGAAGGACTTGCCGCAGTTCCTGCAGGATGCAGATCTAGCGGGATTATCGGTCCCGCATTTGGCACATCTGATTGTCATTTTCTCCCGTCAATTATCCATTCGAAGATTCAACCTTTGGGGGCAGCCGGATTCATTCTCCATACTGTGTAATTCAAATATGAAGCGATCGAGACCCATGTGAGATACGGAATGAAAAGGATGCCGGCGAGCACATTGACCGTAAAGAAGGCGATCATTGTTGCGAGAATGAACATCCAGAATATTACGACCTCAACGAACGCGCCCTTCAAATCCTGCTTTGCGAAGAAGAGCAATGACCAGATAACATTCAAGGCGAGCTGTATCGCGAATAATATGATGGGAATGGATATCTGCTCAAAATCGCCTGACGACCAGACGATTGCTGCTGCAATCGCCATAAGAGTGTAGAGGATGAACCATATTGTGCCGATCAGTCCTCCAGGCGGAGTCCAGGATGGTTTTCTGAGAGAATCATACCACACATCGAGATTTTTCGTAGTAAATATCGCTCCAACGGCCGATGCAGCATAGCAGATTACGATGAATACAATCAGAGCAATCCAATCGAACAATATCCCACCTCATGACTGCAGGAATTTGATATATTCGAGTCCTTCATCTTTTTGAAATTCAACTAACATGGTCTTTACTTTTTCTCCAAGACCACGGACAATGAAGACATCGAGGCATTTCCCGTTCTTGAGGTGTGAGTGCACCTGCGTCCGGATGATTTCCTGGAAATCATGCCTCGATTCGTCGATATCGGTACCATCCTCCGCCCGGTGGATAACAATCATGACACCCTCAACCTCGCCGGAAATAGCATCGCGCTCTTTCGCCTCTGCCTCCGCAGAGCGCAGACAGACGCGCACTGCCTCGCTCCTGCCCGCAAGACCGAGATCCTTCCGTATCTTGTCCAGCACAGTCAAATTCTTATCAGTTAGCGAGATGCTGACTACCGGCATGTGAACCAATCCAGCAATAACAGTTATTAACCATATTATAAAGTGTTTCCCAAATGTTAATAGGAATAGATATATTTCTTAATAACAATGAGAAGACCAGATGGGCATATCGACCGTAGGTAATATCGGTAAAATTACAATAGTCATTGTGATAGCTTTGGCCTTGCTTCTCAGCTATTTGGCAATTAATTTCTCCATACCTACGCAAACGCAAAACAACAGACTTGCGGTCATGACAAGCTTCTATCCGCTCTGGTTTTTCGCTTCGGAAATTGGCGGCGATCGAGCCGAGGTGAATATGCTCATACCGGACAACGCTGAGCCGCACTCATGGGAGCCAACACCTTCGGACATCATCGAGGTGGGCACCTCTGACGTGTTCATTTTCAACGGTGGAGGATTCGAACCTTGGGTAGAAGATTTCCTTCCCCTATTGGAGGAAAATGTAACAATTGTCGACACGAGCAAGAACATAGTCGAAATATCATCTGAGTTTGGCATCGAGGACCCACATTTCTGGCTCGATCCATTGAACGCAAAAATACAGGTCGACAACATATTGGCAGGATTCAAAGAGGAGGATTCTGCGAATGCGAGTTATTATGAGGCGAATGCGAATTCATTGAAATCAAGGCTCAATGGACTCCACAATGAATTCCTTTCCGGGCTTTCAAACAGAACCAAGAATGCGATCATAACCACACACGAGGGGTTTGGCTATCTTGCAAATAGATACGGGTTCGAGGCCTATGCGGCGGTAGGAATTTCCGCGGAGGAGATGCCGAGCGCACAGGATTTGCTGAATCTGGCGCAGAAAGTGGAGGAATTCGGATTGGGATATGTATTTTCCGAGCCGACTTATTCTGACGCGATAATAGAGACAATTGCAGATGAGACCGGCGCTGAGATCCTTGTGCTGGATGGCGTGCACGGCCGCTCGGGAATACACGCAAACATGGATTATTTCGAAATAATGTACGAGAATCTTGAGAACCTCAGAATAGGACTTGAAGTGCAATAAGAAGAGATTTCCATGGCAGAGAAAATAATCGAGATGGAAGACGTGACGGTGAGATTCAACGGGAACACCGTCCTCGACAATGTTTCACTTGATGTTCTCAGAGGGGATGTGATTGGCATAGTTGGCCCTAACGGCGGCGGCAAGACGACTCTTCTCAACGCGATTCTAGGGAATGTAAAGATCGCTTCCGGCTCCATTAGAATATTCGGGGAAGACCATACGAAATTCAGAGCCTTCAAGAAAATCGGGCACGTCTCCCAGCATGCGATTCAATTCGACCCTGTCTTTCCTGCGACTGTCGAGGAGATTGTTGCACTCGGGTGCATTTCAAGAAAGAAACTCGGAAAGCGCCTGACGCATGGTGATAAGAAAGCCATCCTGTCGGCCTTGGAACTTGTAGAAATAATGGATGTGAGAAAGAAGAAGATCAGCGCCCTGTCTGGAGGACAGAAACAGCGGGTGTTCATCGCAAAGGCTATCGTGCATAACCCAGAACTGCTGATTCTTGACGAGGCGACCACTGGATTAGATGTCTGCATACAGGACCGCTTCATCGACCTCCTACAGAAACTGAAAAGCGAGAGGGACATCACTGTCATGACGGTATCACATGACATATCGGGTGTGATGTGCCAGGCGAACAAGCTTGCGGTTGTTAACAGAGAGGTCAGCCTGATGGATATAACCCCAACATCTGATCCTACACCGCTGCTTAGAGACGCATATGGCGAACACTTCACTTTCGTCGTCCATCATGCCCCGGAGGAGTGCAAGCCGAATTTGGAGGAATCTGATGGTTGATGCGGCTACCATTTTATCAATGTTCGATTATCCCTTCATCCAGAGAGCGTTCATCGGCGGTGTTTGCGCCGCTCTCCTGTGCTCGATCCTCGGAGTGTTCATGGTTTTGCGAAGATCCTCCTTGATCGGGGAGGGGATAGCCCATCTCTCATTCGGAGGAATCGCGGTTGGGCTGTTCTTTGCAATATATCCATTATTTTCTGCTCTCGTGTTGTCGCTTCTAGGGATATTGGCGATAAGCTATCTGCAGAGAAAGAAAATCGTCTACTCCGAGACCGCGATAGGCATCCTGTTCTCCTTCGGCCTTGCCTTGGGAGCGGTCTTAGCCAGTGTGAAGGGGGGCTTCAGCATAGATCTCTTCTCGTATCTGTTCGGATCAATCCTTACCGTCTCAACGGATGATCTCATATTGATTATTATTTTGACAGGGGTCGTCCTGACCTTCGTCGGCATCTTCTTCAAGGAACTCATGCACATGACCTTTGACGAACAGGGTGCGAGGCTATCTGAGGTTCCGACAATCCCTCTTGACATCATATTCAATGTCGTCGTCGCATTTGCCGTGATAGTATCCATCAAAATCGTTGGAACGCTTCTTGTATCTTCTCTGTTGATAATCCCTGCGGCGGCTTCTCTTCAACTTTCAAGATCTTTCAAGGAAACCGTTACAATCAGCATAATTGCCAGCATGATTTCCGTAATCGCCGGGTTGGTCTTGTCATTTGTCTACGATGTTGCAACTGGCGGGGCAATTGTGTTGGTCAGCCTCGGAATCTTCGTCATTTGTGTCCTTGGCAAGAGACTCATCAGGAGTGGAGAATTGCCAAAGAAAGCCACAAGTTGAGTTCTTGTTTATCTAGAATACCAATTTATGATATCTCAATCGATTTTTTCGTCTTGATTGTCAGGATATGCAATGTTACGGCAATTGCCACAATAAAGAGGATTATTCTTATTATGAAATCGTCAATGGCAAGAAAGGCTGTCGCTGAGATTGCTGTCCAAAGGAAAACAATAGTCACAATTTTTGCTCTAACTGATAATCCTCTTTTTTCTCGGTAATCGCTCAAATATCTCCCGAACAATTTGTTTGTAAGAAGCCATTTGTACATTCTTTTTGAACCTTTGAGATAGCAGGCTGCGGCCAAGAGTAAGAAGGGTGTAGTTGGTAAGACTGGTAATAAAATTCCTACTATTCCGAGCGCGAGAAAGAAAGTTCCAGCAGAAACCCAGAAAAATCGTATGATCTTCCTGGAGCTATCTGACTTATCTGAAAAATTACTGGGAGGTTCTGGCATCTTGACTCATTCGGGAATCTTTGATTTAGAATAAGGCTTTTTCCTGAGATATTAGATATTCCAAGAGAACATGCAATTCAGACTTTCTCGAACTTGTCTTTTGATGCGCCGCATTTCGGACACACCCAATTGTCCGGCAAATCTTCAAATGCAGTTCCCGGCTGAACGCCGTTATCTGGATCTCCCTTAGCTGGGTCGTATACATATCTGCAAAAAATGTATTTACATACGTATTTGTCCATTTCCTTAACCAGCCCTCGCAATCAAATATTGCCCTGCAGGAGATAAGGCTTCTTCTGGAAAGGAGTGGACCGAATGGGATTTGAACCTTGAGTATGCCAGTAAACAGAAAGATTCCGTCAATCAGCCGTTATTGAATCTTCGGCTCAAAACCCCTTTCAAGGCTTTTTTCCTATGGGCTTTTCAAAGCGAGTTCTCGATATCCTGTTCTCGACCGATACAGATTCGGAAAGACACGAAAGGTTATCTATTAAAGACTCGATGAATGAAAACGGAGGGAATAATGTTATATTTGATAAGCAGCAATGTGAAAGAAGGACGAATTAGCGAATACTTCGCTTGGGTGAAGAAGAACAAGAAGGGCATACAGGACCATGCGCCCTCAGGATGGAAGTATCTGGGGACTTATGGATCTGTTTTGGGCTTTGGTCGGTATGACGTCACTGATATATGGGAGATTAATAAGTATGGTGATTTCGACACCTGGCGCAACTGGAAAGACAAGGTCGGCTTCCAATTGTTGACGGAGCAGCAGGACTTCTTCCTGCCTGGTACAGGTGAAGCAACATTGCTGAGAGAAGCCAGTGATATTAGGGTCGCCGAACCCAAGAAGCCGAAGCGATCGAAGAAGTAACCTTTCGTCCCGAATTTCCCAAACCCCTTGCTTTTCCTCCTCTATGGTCTTTTCTTTTTTCAGCAGGAGATAAGGCTTTTTCTTTGGGAGGATTACACACGAGAACCAAAATAGAATAGACAGAAAAGGAAAAGTATCACAACTATGACCAATGCCAAAAGTGCTACCCATTTGGCTTTATGCCAATTTGCTCTCTTTTCTTCTTCCATTTTCCTCGCCCAGTCATTCTCTCTTCAGGAGATAAGGCTTTTTCTTCACCCGAGCTTCGCTCCACAGTGCTTGCAGAATGCGCCTCCATCGGTCGGTTTCCCACATTGAGAGCAATGAAGCACTATCTTGAGTCCATCATCCTTTGAGATCGATGACTTTTGAGGCGTTGATTCCTTAGATAGAGGACTTTGGGGTATCTCATCTGGAGAAGGCAATGGCTCAGGAGCTTTGCTGAAAGTCAATAATCTGCCTTTTAGTTCAATTGGTGGCTTATAATTGAGTCCGATTGGTTTGATTATACTGATAACCAATATGATTGCTGATGCAATCCCAAGATAAGGTCCAATGCCAGAAGGAAATCTTCCTTCTGCATAAGATATGAATCCAATAATGAACATTGGAATGCCCACCAATTGAATTATTCCACCCATCGGAATGAAAATAGCAAACAATGTACCTATTAAGAATACAAAGCATCCCATGAACATTAATGCATATTCTGGTTCTGCGGCTTCATTCAAAATGTTAATCAAGTTGTAATCTCCAAATATCCATCTTATCCATGCACTAAAAATCGCTACTATTCCGATTGCTACACCAACTAGAGCAAGAATATTGACTCTCCATTTCGCCCTTTTTTCTGACTCCTCGACATTCTCCTTGCGGTCCGTTTGACTTAGAATTTTCGACTGAGATAATCTCGCCTCTCCTTGTGCTTCCGCGTCTCGAAGATAATTAATCCTTGGAAGGTCCCCGAATCCACCCGGCATTCCAAATCCCCAAATCCTCACCGAAGCGATAGGGCTTAAAGCTTCTCTATTCGAGCCAATTACGCGGGCATACGCACGCATATGCGCGCCCGCCCCCTGTTGCGATTAACGCATAGAAACCCCCAGATAATCGCATAAGGCGCTCTATCGAGGATAGCCAATATCGTCTCTCAGCGTGATGCCCGTAAAGGTGGGGGTTCTAGCAATTACTTCTTCTCTACTGCCTGCTTCAAGGTTGATAATGTCTCTTCGAGCCACTTCAATCCAGCTGGGGAAAGAACCTTCTCTATGTGTTTGCTATACATGGGACTGGTTCGGTATCTAGACAGCAATTCGATTATCTCTTCAAAATTCGCTTTGGTCGTCCATTCAAATTGAAAGGGATATAATTTCGAATAATTCTCTATATCCTTCTCGTCGAATTTTCTGTTCTCCTCTATCCATTTTGCAGCAAGAGGTGCTGTTGCAAGTAGATGCATCTCCCTTTCTACTTTCTCGTCCACCATAGCTCAATCCAAATACAGATATAATTTCAGCAGGAGATAAGGCTTTTTCTAATTCCTTCCTATCTATTAGAGCATCTTCCCACGATGCTCGCAATAGGATGAATCCGCCAGTCGTCTCGACACTAGGCGCTCGCGCCGGCGGGAAGATTCAGCAGGATAATCGAAAGGCATGAGACGAACAACTCCAGCCAGACTATCGTCTCTCGAGACGGGAGCTTCCCGGTTTTTGTCTGCGAGAGCTCTATCCAGCCAATGTGCCTCTTGTCTGGTCCATCCATGTATATGTCGATGTAGTCACCTTCCATCATGTCGTCAGGGGCACTCCTCGGTTTCCCGATAAGTTGTGGCTCGTTGTATGTCGCCTCCTCCCCCGGCTTGTAGGGGTTCATCTCCGAAATGCAATACTCACTGACCATCCCGATCCTATGGGCGGGGAATGTGATATGATCCATCAAGTCAGCGGGCGTATACACGATCGCCCTCATTGCTGCCTCCGCTTCCTTCTTGAACCCGCTCATAGCCAGGAACCTAAAGTTCCCATCAATATCCTTAGCACTGATGGCTATCTCTTTGAATTCGGTCATCCGGAGGATTGTTCTGATCGCCTCGTCGAGGACGGTCTTTCTTTGCGCATCCAGCTTCATACATTTCTCGACGAACTTCCTGATCTCGTTAATCGACTCTTCGCGCGGGGTCCTGTTGGCTTGGGAATACAATGCGAGCAGGAAGCGCTCCTGGTTGTAGTCCTTGGTCTTTTTGGCCATTTCAACCCTCCAGGCGGTCACAGAGGATAGCTCCCAGGAGCGTGGCAATCAGCTCTAGCCATATGATCGTCCCCCTCTTCGGAAGTTTGCCGTTTCTCGAGTCGGCGGCCTCGATGAAGCCGATGATCTTATTTGAGCGGTTCCTAAAGAAGAATTCAATGAAGTCCCCCTCGAGCATGTCGTCAGGGGATTCCCTAATCCGCGACAGCATCTTCGGTCTGGAGAAGGCCATTTCCTCGCCGGGCCTATACGGCTCGTTCTCGGACATGAAGAACTTCGTGATATTGGAGATTGATGTGCTTGGGTACGTTGATTGGTCGAGGAGGTCCGCCTCGGAGAGGCATATCGAGAGAAGCGTCTTCTTCGATATGTCAGATACGCCAGTTGCAACTTTGTACCTATAAATGCCGTCATTGTCCCTGAGCAAGATTGAGATGTACTGGAAATCGAAGGATCTGTGGATCATCCTCATGGTCTCATCGAGGATCGACTGCGTCGTTTTCCTCCTGTCGTTTATCCGCGCGAGGAGCGACTCGATTGCATCGCTCAAGTTCTCTTCCTCGTCACGGGAGACCGGCGAATATCTTTCCCTGAGGATTTTCTCCATCGCGGTGATCGCGCTCAACTTTCCGAGCATATGAGACGTGGAGTCATTTCGCCCATGCATCATTAGTTTTTCTAATCCCCCCTAGCAAAATGAATGAGCTCTGCGGGATTTGAACCCACTTATTTCACTGGCTCGGACGAAAAAAGTACATGAAGGCATAAATATCGCATCTCAGGAAGGTACAGAAAGGATGGGCTACAAGCTCCTTGAAAACCCCTTTCAATCAATTTCCTAAAATCCAATCGATTTCAGTTCCATTTCTATCATATTGTCGTTGAATATGCTTCATATAGAGTATGGGCATATATAATTCTCAGGATTGAGCCGGATTGATATATTGATTTATCAAGTATGAATTGATCGCCGCTATTGAAAAAACCATTAATCGAATCGACGAAGGTAATCCCATTATAATTTGAATCGGAAATCAGGTTGCTCAATACCACAAATGGTAGTATAGTATGTCCTTCGGTATCATTAATTAAGATTCCAATTTCTGATAATTTCATTGCACGACCGTCAGCCAATGAGACAGTCAATATCCATGAGTATTGAGTACTGCTTTCATCAATCGATAAGTTATAAAGACTATGGCGCCAGAAGTTGGAATCATTCGGGAAATTATCGTAATAATCAGCATGCCCGTCTCCATCCGAATCATGGACGGTTGAAAATGGTGATAATAAGGGACTTGAGAGATAAGCCCAAAAGAGTATGATAATTAAAACCGCAATTATTGTTGAAATAATCTTGCCGACTGGCCCACTTTTCTTTCTTTCACTTCTTTTATCCGTTGGTCTATACTCTTCTTGAGTGACATTAGGCAGCGGTGTAGGACCTTGATAACCTGCCATTTCCTTTCCTCAGTCAATCATCGATTCATCAGGAGATAAGGCTTTTTCCCGATTAGGGATTACTGAATTCTCTTCTCCCTGTTGTACCGATACTGATAGTACCCATACGCCCCCATGAAGAGGAAATACCCTGTCAGGACAATATTGCCGTACAATTTCGAAACGAGGTACGCATACCAATTCAATGCGATGCTGCCAATCTGCAGCAGCAACAAATAGACAATAAGGCCAATCGGCCAACGCTCTGGGTGATGCTGCGGTTTCTTCTTTGTGAGCGCTCTATACCAGAAATCGTAGGCCAAGAACCCGATGATAGGTGCGCCGGATATTAAGCGTCCCAAATCAGCGCCGTCAACCAGGTTGATAATCCAGAGCACTATGAAAGGAAACAAAAGAGCACTGAATGGATATACAAGCCTCAGTTCGAGATTCTCTCGTCCTTGCGCCCTTATGATAAAGACTGCAATTAGAAAGATGTAGAATGCAAGGGCAGAGATGATCATGAGAATGTCTATTAAATTTCCATCCGTAGTTCCACGCTCCAGTCATCTCCTCAGCAGGAGATAAGGCTTTTTCCTGAGAGGTGGCGGGCTCGGTGGGATTCGAACCCACTGAAAATACTGACTGGTCTCGGCGACGTACAGAAATTGAATATTCGAACTCGGTGACTATCGATAGCTCGACATATCGGGAAGGCACGGAAAGTAGAGGCGAAAAGACCCTCGGAGACTCCTCTAGTTGGTTAATGAACTAGCGTCATCGAAAAAGATTAATCACACATTTCCATTGCATCTCCAAATGAGAATCACAAGGGCATTGGTCGGCGGTTTTCCCCGCCTTAACCTGAACATAGACAAGGCGATAGGTGCTTCCATTGAACTGCAGCTAAAGCACGGCATCGACATACTCTCGGATGGTGATCAGAGGGGGGACATGATATCGTACTATTCAATGGATATACCAGGTTTGGACATAGAAGGCGGTTTCTCAATAGTCTCTGGGAAGGTCAGACCTCCTGCCGATGTCATGGAAGTTCGGAAAGTGAAGGATTTCCTGATGCTGAGGAAGAAATACCCGGACCTGAAGTTCAAAGTCTCCGTGGTCGGTCCGACCACAATGGCTCTCGTCTGCGGCAACAAGAAGATAGTCAACGGTTACAAGAACTACGTCGATTTCTCGCTCGCCTCGGACATCGCCACTGCTTTGAAGGAGATAGTATCCCCCTTGGCAAAGATGAAAGCCTTCATCCAGATTGATGAGCCCTTTTTCTCCCAAGGTCTGAGAGACCTAAGGGAGAGGACTCGCCTAGTAGATGGGATTCTGGAAGGATGCGACCGCTCTTTATGTTCGGTCCATGTCTGTGGTTTTTTAGGTAGGCAGCCTCTCCTACAGGAGCTCGCTAGACTTGAGAACGTCGGCACGCTCAGCCATGCTTTCTCCATAGATCGTGACGGGGAAAAAGACAACGTCAAACTAATGAGCAGAGAAATTTTCGAAGACTCCGACAAGAAATTAGCCGCTGGCATAATTTCGGTGTCTGCCCGGACGGTAAAAGATATCGAGCGACCTCAGACGACCGCAAGAAGGCTGAGAACTATCGTCGACCGCATCGGCCTCGATAATCTGGCATATGTCACCCCAGATTGCTATCTCCGCGCGCTAGACAAGGAACTGATTGAGGAAGTGCTGGCGGGATTCACAAAAGGCACCGACCTGTTCGAG
>JAOUEZ010000129.1 GCA_029858465.1 Thermoplasmata archaeon
AATAGAATAGATATGCTTAAGTAGAATCGAAACGGTCGCGGTTGCAAAGGGAGTTGCCCTCTACTGGCTATCAGAAAATGAGGAGGGGAAATGACCGATTTGAATCCCGAAATGATTTCGGATTTGGGATTTGTTTAGAGAAGGGGTGTTCAAGGTGAAATTATCTAGTAAATTAAAATGGCTGTTCGGGAAGAACAGCGACCTGTACCCCATGAACATGCCGTCGGGAATGTGGTTCTGGGCCGCGAGACGGATCACAGGAGTGATCGTCGCGCTGTATCTTTTCGCCCATTTGTATATCCTGTCCACCTTCTGGAGCGGCACGAGCGCCTGGGGCGGCATGATGGACGTGATGACGAGCGATCTGTTCGTCTTCCTCGACTTCCTCCTGCTCGGCGCTGTCATCGCTCATGCGGTTACAGGGATTGCAGTGGTGTTCTTCGACTTCGGTGTTGGCGTGAGAAAGCACAAGCTGGTATACTGGGTACTTGTGGCCATCGGTGTCCTGCTCGTCATCGGAGCGGGCTATGGCGCATGGTACCTGATAACGAATTGAGGGGTGAGAAAAAATGATGAATAATCCTGGAAAGAAAAAAGGCACATGGGCATGGCTGCTGCAGAGAATAACGGCCGTGCTGATACTCGTGTTCCTCGGAATTCACATCTATCTCACCCACTTCGCGAACTTGGACATCGAGCTGCTCGACTGGAACAATGTCGAGGAGCGTGTTCAGGCGCTGCCGATACTGATAGTCGACTACGGGCTGCTTATCACAGCGATATTCCACGGACTGAACGGGCTCAGGATGGTCGCATTCGATTTCATCCTGACGAACGGAAGGAGAAGAGCGATAGACGTGTTCCTGTGGATACTCGGCATAGCTTCGATATTCTGGGGACTCGCGATATTCGGCCCGTTCCTGGGGTTCTGAGGGGAGCTGAGAAAATGAAATATCATGAGGTAATAGTCGTAGGGGCTGGGCTGGCCGGCCTGAGAGCGGCTGTCGAGACCGCCACAGACCTAGACACTGCGATACTGACGCAGGTCCCGCCCGTCCGTTCGCATTCGGGCGCGGCTCAGGGCGGAGTGAATGCACCGATGGGCAACAACCCCGCCGGAAAGGACGATAGCGTTGAGAAGCACAGCTACGATACGATCAAGGGAAGCGACTTCCTTGCGGATCAGGATTCCGTCGAGCTGATGATCGGCGAGGCTACGCCGTGCATATACGAGATGGAGCACTGGGGGTGCCCGTTCAGCAGGACCCCCGAGGGGAAGATCGCCCAGCGACCCTTCGGAGGCGCAGGGTTCCCGAGGACATGTTTTGCATCTGACAAGACCGGGCTGTACATGCTGCACACGCTCTGGGAGCGGAGCGTCGCGTTGAATGTGAAGACCTACGAGGAGAGGTTCGTGACCGACATCGTGGTCGAGAACGGGAACGTGGTCGGAGTCATCGCGCTGAACATAGTGACCGGGGATTTCGAGCCGTACATGGCCGACACGGTCATTTTCGGCACGGGTGGCCCGGGACAGGTCTACGGAAGATCCACGAACGCCCTGATATCCACGGGCAGCGGCGCGTACATCGCCTATAAGCGGGGAGTACCGCTGAAGGACATGGAGTTCATCCAGTTCCACCCCACATCGCTTTTCGGCACGAACATACTGATGACCGAGGGGGCGAGAGGCGAGGGCGGATACCTGATCAACAACCTGGGCGAGAGATTCATGAGCAAGTACGCCCCGAAGGCGATGGAGCTCGGCCCTAGGGACATAGTCTCTCGATCAATCCAAACTGAGATCAACGAGGGACGCGGGTTCGAGGGGGGATATGTTCACCTCGACCTCAGGCATCTTGGCAGGGAGAAGATCCTCGACAGGCTCCCCGGCATCAGGGACATCGCTATCAACTTCGCGGGCGTCGACCCGATCGACAAGCCGATCCCGATCCAACCCGGACAGCACTACGCCATGGGCGGCATTTCGACCGACAAGAACGGCGCGACTAACATCAAAGGATTCTACGCAGCCGGAGAGTGCGCCTGCGTGAGCGTCCACGGCGCCAACAGGCTCGGAGGCAACTCGCTGCTGGACACGGTCGTCTTCGGGAAGCTGTCAGGAAAGCATGTGAAAGAATTCATGAAGACGAAGAAGGACCGGAGGCAGGGCGAGGGGATGATCATGAAGACCCTCGAGGAGCAGGAGAAGAACAGAGAGAACCTCCTGATCAAATCCGGGACGGAGAACCACGCCGCGATAAGGGATGAGATGAAGCAGACGATGATCGAGAAGGTCGGCATATTCAGGACCGGTGCTCAGATGAAGGAGGCATTGGACAAGATCCTGGAGCTCAAGAAGAGATACGAGAGCATACGGGTCATGTACAAGGGCAGGAAGTACAACATGGACTACCTGAGGGCGTACGAGCTCTGGGGGATGCTCGAGCTCGCTCATGTCATCACCTTGGGCGCGATCAAGCGCGAGGAGAGCAGAGGCTCCCACTCCAGGACCGACTTCCCGAAGAGGGACGATGCGAAGTTCCTGAGGCACACGATGGCAACCTGGACTCCGGACGGCCCGAAGATAGGCTACAGCGATGTGAACGTGTACAAGTACCCGCCGGTGGAGAGGAAGTATTAGGAGGTGAAAGAGATGGCAATAGCAACAACACCTGTGACATTGAAGATACAGAGGTTCAACCCCGATACTGACAAGGAGCCCTACTGGAGGGAATACACGATCCAGGCGAAGCCGGGGATGACGGTGCTGGAGGCATTGTTCGAGGTCCTGAACAAATACGACGGCACTCTATCATTCAGGTTCTGCTGCAGGGGCGCGATCTGCGGAGCGTGCTCGATGATGATCGGCGGGAAGATACGTCTCGCATGCGAGACGCAGGTCTCAGCGATCAAGAAGAGGCCGCTGATGATCAGCCCGATGCCGCACAAGAAGGTCATCAAGGACCTGGTCGTCGACATGGACCCATTCTTCGAGCAGATGAGGTCGATCAAGCCCTACCTTGTCGCAAAGGAGCCCTTCCCGGAGAAGGAGATATACCAGTCCGAGAAGGACAGGGCGAAATTGACAGAGCCGATCGACTGCATACTATGCGGCTCTTGCTCGAGCGCGTGCACAGTCGCCTGGTGGGACCCGAACTACATCGGCCCGGCATCCCTGACGAAAGCCTACAGGTTCGTCGTGGACTCCAGGGACACTATCAGGGACGAGAGGCTGGACATGGTGGACAGCGAGGACGGCGTCTGGAGATGCCACACGATATTCAACTGCGTCGATGTCTGCCCTAAGAAAATCAACCAGACGGATGCCATCCAATACCTCAAGAGGCAGCTGGTCAAGAGGAAGATCGGCCTGCTTTGAAACTTTCTTTCGGGGGAGTCAATCCCCCATCAAAATCCTGTTTTGAATCGAAATCACTTCTTGAGCGAGCCTGCAATCTGGTCGATCTTGACTTCCGATTGCTCGCCAGTGCCCATATCTCTAACAATCGCGGCGCCTTTCGCCAGCTCCTTGTCCCCGATAATTATCGCCTTCTTGGCCTTCACGAGCGAGGCATATTTGAGGCTCTTGCTCAGGCTCCTACGCATGATATCGAAATCGGCTGACATCTCTTCTCGCCTCAGCGATGAGACGATTTCCAATGCGACCTTCCTCGCGTCATCGCCGACAGGTATCACAAAAGCGTCCAGTGGAGCAGTCGTCTGTCGGAAACCTTCGAGCTCGAGAGCAAGGAGTACCCTGTCGAAGCCGATTGCGAAACCGGTGGTGAACGCCTGCTCGCCTCCGAAGAGCGGGACGAGGTCGTACGACCCGCCCCCGCAGATCTGCTTCTCAGCACCGAGGTTCGGGGCGTCGATCTCGAACACCATGCCTGAATAGTAATCGAGCCCCCGGATGATCCCGAGGTCGATCTCGCATCCCGATATGCCGAGAGCCAAGAGGTAGCCCATCATCTCCTTCAGATAGTCTTTTGCCGGGCCCTCGATGCCGTCCAGCACCTCGATTCCGCCCTGGCGGTCTCTGATTGATATGATTGCCTCGCCTGCTCTATCAGAAGCTTTCTTCTTCGCCGCGAGCCTCTTGAACCCATCTATATCTTTCTTGTCAAGCATGTGAAGCGCATCGGTGATCTCGTCATCCTTGAAACCGAGCTTCCTCAGCAGGTCCCTGTAGATGCCGATGAATCCTATTCTGACCTTGAAATTCTTCAGCCCGACTCC
>JAOUEZ010000130.1 GCA_029858465.1 Thermoplasmata archaeon
GCTTGACCCAAAGGTGGAGCGATTCGCAAAGGGTGCTTTCCGACAGGTCATGCAGACAGCGCAACTTATAGCCCACATCAAGAGAGTTGCGTACATCCGAAAGTTGGCCTCCGGTAACAAGGAAAAGCGGGATCTCCGCGAGATCTTGCAGAGGAGCTTGACAAACATTCAGAGCAAACTTGACGAGAGCAACGTCGCAGTGACTCTCGATTGCCCGGACGGTCCATGCCCGATGATGGCTGGAGAAGACATCGACGATCTGCTTGAACTCATCATCAGCTCAGCGGCGAGATATTCGTTATCTGATATTTTGCATCTCAAAGTGTCACTTATGCCCGAGGTGAGTGACGGCCAGAAGTTATGGGCGATTTCGATTTCGGGGATGAGCCTCAGGCTATCCAAGCCAGTCGTGAACTGCGTGATGTCGCAGGATTTCTCAGGATGCCAGATGATTGAACGACCCGATCTTCAACTTCTTGTTGTCAGAGCCATTGTGGAGACCCAGGGCGGTTGGATCGAGGCAATATCACAGGAGAATGGCAGAGGGGACAGATTTGTCATCCGAATTCCGCAAGCCTGAGCCAAAGCTGGCATCCAAGAGATGTAGTCCTACAATAGACCCGGTCAATCTTAGAATGGTTTCGGACTATCTCAAGAGGACCATTTCGGAGCGCCCATATGCGTTCATCCTCGAGAGCCTAGTCGAGCGCCTGGAGATGGACAAAATTGATCGTCGGATGAGCGCGGTAGGTATAATTCCAGTTCCGTACAACTTCGACATCAGAAAGCTGTCCGAGGAAAAGACAATCGCCTTCTTGCCATATTGCTCAAAACCGTTCGATTGCCCTTCAAATGCAGAGTTTGGCAGAAAGAGCAACAAATGTCAGATGATAGATGGCCAGTGCAACCATCAATCCTGCTCCATGGATCGGTTCATCAAGGCTGCGAAAAAACTCGGGGCAAAGGAGTTCCATGTGATAGATACGGACAGCGGTCTGTTCGAATGGCTCACAAAGAAAAAGAAAGAAGGGTTCACGCATGTAATAGGTGCCGCATGCGAATTCGCCGTTTGCTATGCGCTCGAAGTCATACATGGTCAATTGGGATTCGACGGCCTTATAATTACAATAACCGGCGATAAATGCAAGACGAAAAAAGAATATGCTGAGAGCGAATCCGCCGACCGGGACAGATTGACTTTTGTCGACGAGTGGACCATTATAGCTCTTGAACGCCTTGCAGAACAAATCGGAAAATGATTTTCTCCGTTGGATTTTTAAAAATAGCCTGATTCCGGTTAAAAGGAACTTAAGCTGATCATATTATTTTATTCAAGCTTGCTTAGCCGTATTTTTCCAATCCATAAGAACAATATACCCAAAAGCCAGAAAAACGCGACCGTGAATGTCATCCCGAATATTTCCCCAAAAACGATTATAGAAAATATGAAAATGAAGATTGATAGCATCATTATGATTATGGCATTGCCCATAGCTTCCGCAGGTTTTTCGGAAAATACCGGGAAGATCAGGAAAATGCCTAGAGACAGAGCGGTCACCGCCATAATGAATAGCATTATCATTACGAAATAGAAGAGCGCGATATCGAACTCGAATCCTTGAAAGGAAAGCAAGAGAACAAGAGTCACTGCAACCGTTATTGGGATAATAAGCAGATATCCTTGAACCAAACGCGCCCTAATTAATTTCGACTCGCCCTTCGGGGCTTTTCGGAAGATGAAAAGATTCTCCTTGCCCCTGATCGTCACCTCACCCATTATGAACACCGCGAGAAAAGGCATGATCCCGATGAGCTGCATGATTGCAATAAAGGACATCTCTTCAGCATCATCTCCAGTTGAGGCGAAGAAGATATTGATAAGCAATAGAAGACCGAGGACATAGACTATCTTCGATATATTCTCCAATCTTCTGCCATAATCCTTGAAAATTGAGAGGACCAACATGCCGAAGGATCCCTTGCCCACAAAGAATTTTATTGATTTGTAAAACGCGCCCTCAGGCTTTGCCCGAGTGGTCGAAAAAACGCCTGGCTCGACCGCGTACATCTTCCTCATAACGAATGTCCCCAGCCATAGGGTGGCCAGGAAGAAAGCTGCTAGTGCTGCGAGAGCAGTCAGCGTCTCGATAAGATTTGCCTGTATGTTCCCCGGGAAATTCACAAATCCGATTATAACATCCGCGCCCCACGAGCTTGGAAGAATGGCTAAAATCGTCCTGATTCCTTCGCTGCCAGATGGGTCATTGAACGCCTCGAAGACTCCGCCAGCCATTAATGCATACATCAATGCGACGAGGGGGAGCGCTATCAACAGGGCGAGGGCTTTGCCAATGTCCTTTCCCCGCACAGTTCTGGAAAGCCGGATTCTTAGGATCTCGGATATCAGAGTTCCAAGCCAGAAGCCGGAAAAGAAGGTGAGGACGAAGATGATGATGATGATCAATATCTGTATAGCATCCAATCCCAGCGGTGTGAGTATCGCTGTGAAGGTGCCCGCTACCAGCGTTACGCCTATCGCATAAAGCGGCATATCTCCGATGAACCTGCCAAGAATCATGTCCTTCGGTTTGATTGGAGCGGAGAGCAATAATTCCAGCTGCATCATTTGAGACTGTTGAAGCGAATATGTAATTGGAATCAGAAAAAAGAGGAGGAAAATAAGGAGAAGGATTGATTGGACGGAAGCTACCGCAGCTTGCGATAGAAAAAAGCTCAGAAACACCGGGGTCAGACTGCTGAGCATCATCGGAGCAAGGTATAGCACGTAAAGGCCTAGAAGTATGATCACAGCGAATGGAAAATATGGTCTGAACGACCTTATCGAGCTTGTCCGTAGCAGATATTGATTCTTTGCAATTGCAATCCATTTAGCCAATTTGCGCACCTCTATGCTCTCTCCAGGCGAGAAGCTCCCTCTCCTCGATCCCGCCGGTAAGTGAGATGAACGCCTCTTCAAGGCTGTTCTTTCCAGTTGATGAGAGTATCTCCTCCAGTGTGCCAAGAGCAATAAGCTTACCCTGATGTATTATCCCTATCCTATCACATAATTCCTCAATTATCGGCAAGATATGACTGCATATGAAAATGGTCCTGCCAGCTTTTTCTGCGAGATCCTTGATCAAATCCTTTACCATGAGTGCCGCCCGAGGGTCGAGTGCGGACGTTGGCTCGTCAAAGAAGACTATGGAGGGGTCGTGTATGAGTGCCGCAGCAATCAGGACCTTCTGCTTCATTCCTCGGCTGAACCCTTCCAGAAGATAATCGCGCCTGCTTTGCAGTCCGAATATCTTGATAAGGTTGTCAATCCTATTTTGTAACGTATCTGAAGGGACGTCATAGAGAGCACCCATGAAATTCAAGAATTCATCCGCGCTCAATTTTTCATAGAGGCCAGGGGATTCTGCCAGCAGACCGGTTATCTTCTTGATCTCGATATCATCTTTAACTATCTCATGGCCGTTTACGAAGGCCGTACCCTTCGACGGTCTGATAATGCAATTTAGAAGACGGACTAACGTCGTTTTGCCCGCCCCGTTGGGTCCCAACAGGCCGAATGTCTCTCCCTCAAACACTTCCAAATCTAGATTGTCTATTGCCTTGATCTCGTTTTTCGATCCATAATATTTCGAGAGATCTTTTGTCTTGATAATGACCTTCGCCAAATTATCCCCTTAAGCAGTGTAAGTAAATCATCCGACAAAATAGTTTGTAGAATTTAATCTGTCAATGAATCGCACCAGACATTATAATAAATTTCTTATAATAATAGCTGGCATCATTATCATAGACGATAATGCGAAAATGGAAATGTTAAAGTATGCCGAAGTCGTATAATTAACGACCGTCGTTTGTCGAAAAACGGCGAAAAGGGGGGAGAAAGATATGAAAGACATAGTTGACACGGCCTCAGAAGCGGGAACATTCAAAACGCTTCTAAAAGCCTGTGAGACGGCCGGATTGGTAAGCACACTGAAAAGCCCGGGGCCATATACGGTATTTGCTCCAAGCGATGAGGCATTTTCGAAATTGCCTGCAGGGACCGTCGAGAATCTTCTGAAAGATAGAAGGCGGCTTGAGGCTGTTCTGAAGTACCATGTGGTACCAGGAAGGATCGACTCGAGAGAAGTGAGCAACAGGAATAGCTTAAAGACAGCCGAGGGGCAGGAGCTTCCGGTTGATCT
>JAOUEZ010000131.1 GCA_029858465.1 Thermoplasmata archaeon
GGGGATCTGCAGAATGCTGCTCGCTCCTTTCCCGTCAAGAGTGAGTTCCGAATATGCATTGTCGTAGCAAAGTATGATGCTGTTGTCAAGTGCGAACCTCACGGCTTCCCTGAGGAATCCTTTATCAGCGATTGCCCCGGTCGGATTGTTCGGATAGTTCAGGAACATCAACTTCGCGCCGGACGGGTCTATGCGGTTAAAATCGGGGAGGTATCCGTTCTCCTCAAGGAGAGGCATGAACGTTGCCGTTCCTCCGTTGAGTATTGTCGCGCCATTCGCATAGACCGGATATCCAGGATCCGGAATAAGTACCCTGTCGCCCTGGTTCAGGAACGCTCGTGCGATGTTGGCGATGCCATCCTTCGAGCCCATGAGGGCACACACATCTCTCATCGGATCCAACTTAACGCCGAATCTTTTCCTGTACCAATCGGTCACGGCTTCCCTATAGAATTGCTCGCCCTTCGAGAGTGAATATCCCTGGTTTTTCTGCCGCATCGCCGCCGAATTCATTACTCTGATTATCTGAGGCGGCGTGGGAAGATCCGGATCACCTATGCTGAGGTCATAGACTCTTTCCCCTCTCGCCCTTTTCTCTGCAACCTTAGTCTCAAGATCGGCGAACAGATAGGGCGGTAGGCGATTCAGATGTTCTGATACGCCGATCCTCATTTCAACAGTCTCCCTGGTATTCTCTGTCTGTCCAGAATGTCCGTTATATCCTCCCTCTCCCGAATAAGGAATTCCTCCCCGTTGTTCAAGAGCAATTCCCCGGCCCTCGGCCGCGTGTTGTAGTTCGAGCTCATAGAGTAGCCGTAAGCTCCCGCATTCAATATCGCTATTAAGTCCCCTTCCTCAATGAATGGCAAATCTCGGTCCTTCGCAAGGATGTCGGAGTTCTCGCATACCTGGCCGACGACGTTTACCTTCTCCCTTTTCTGTACATCCAATTTGTTCACGACATACATTTGATGATATGCACCGTAAAGCGCCGGTCTGAGCAGGATGTTCATTCCGGCATCGATTCCGACGAATTTCTTTCCGGTGAATTTGACGGCGTGCACTCTGCTCAAAAGGACTGTTGAATCGCAGACCAGATATCTGCCCGGCTCTGCGTAGAGATACGGCGGATTGCTTGAACTCTCGAATTGTCCCTTGAACCTCTCGGTCACTTCTTGCGCGACCCTTTCAATATCGAGATCTTCATCACCCGGCTTGTAGGGCACTCCGAATCCTCCGCCGATGTTGACGAAATCGAATTCGATGCCCACACTTTCTGCTATCGACTTGCCGATTTGGAACAACCTCTCGGTGACCTGTCCGAAATAATCAGCGTCGAGGACGGACGATCCCGCCATCATGTGGATGCCGAACTTCTTCACGCCGAGCTTTTTCGCCTTCGCGTACGCTTTTTTCGCGACCTCCTCGGTTATGCCGAACTTTGCATCCGGCCCCGCGAACACCAGTTTCTCAAAGCCCCCTTTACCGAAGCCGGGGTTGATTCTGAAGCAGATGCTTTCGGGCAATCCGAATTTCGCGAACCTGTCGAGTATGGAAATATCGTCGAGATTGGCAGTCACGCCCATCTGTGCCGCTTCTTTCAACTCGTCGTTGCTGTTGTAGTTCCCTGTGTAAAGAATGTCCTCCATCTTGAACTTCGAAAGCGATGCAAGCTGCAGCTCGGGGACGCATGAGCAGTCCGCTCCGGCCCCCTCCTGACGCAATATGTTCAGAATCGAGATGTTATTGTTCGCTTTGACGGCGTAGAATATCTTGAATTTGTTCCATCTCCGCGCGAACGCGTTCCTGATCGTGCGGTAGTTCTGTCTGATGCGCGCCTCATCGGTCACGAAGAGCGGTGTACCGTATTTCTCGGCCAATTTCAACAGGTTTACTCCGCCAAGGTGAAGAACTCCATTTCTGTTCTCGAGCGGTTGTTCGATCTTCCACATTGTATCATACCCCGAGCACTTCTCGCATTGTATGTATTTTCCTGTCCGAGATGCCCATTACCCAGCGAGCAGCGAGAAGCGCTCCGTCCGCGAATACTCTTCGCGAGAATGCGGAATGTTCTATCCTTATCATCTCGTTTGGTCCGGCGAGCACTACCTCATGGATGCCGGGCACTCCTCCGGCCCGCATCGCGACCACTTCCATCTCGTCCGAACCTCTCCTTCCTTTCCCGCTCCTTCCATGGATCTCCTTGGAATATCCTCTCGCATTCCTCAGAATATCAGAAAGATGCAGTGCGGTGCCACTGGGCGAATCCATCTTTCCAGTGTGATGTATCTCCATCAGGCTTGCATCGAAGCTCTTTGGCAGGCTAGAGGTTCTCGAAAGCAATCCTGCGATGAAATTTATCCCGATCGAGAAGTTCGCCGCGAGCACCGCCTCCGTCTGACCTTCTATCGCCGACCGAATTGACTTGTCCTGCTCCGCGCTGAGCCCGGTTGTCCCCATCACGATCTTTTTCCCCAGCCTCGCGGCAATAGGGATGTTCTGCATCTCAGCCTCCGGAGTTGTGAATGACAGGTAGACATCCGATTTCCGTAGCATTTCCTCGAGGGAATCAGGGCCGACTATTGTTACACCTTCCTGCGGAAGTCCGAGATCGTCCAGAGTATGTCCCTCGTTAGGGCTGCCGGAGTGGGTGATGGCGCCCGATATTTCAAAATCAGGGTCGGCCGCGCGAAGTATCTCGACACCCATTCTTCCATCGGCGCCGACAACGCATAGCCTAATACGATTCATAGTACAAACCCTCGAGATACCTGCTGTCGCTCAATCTCTCATTGACATCGATCTCAAAGTGCTCCTCGATCGGATCGAATATTTTTCGGTCTGCAGAGTAGATTGCTCTTGCACTCTCGACGACCTTCGCTATGCCGGCTCTTGTCATCTTGCCGAGCGGCTTTCTACAAGGACCAGCCGGCATTCCGAGTATGTTCATCAGTGTTTTAATCGCGAGTGGGTTACGAGCCTTGCATACAACCTTGCCGAAAGCCGTCTTTTCCTCCGTCTTAACGGTGACACAATCTATCATCGGCTTCATGGTGGCTTCCAGTCTTCTCGCCCTGGAGCGATCGTTATCGAGCATCGCATTGACCATCTCCCTCATTGCGCCTGGAAACACGTTGGAAATCACCGAGATTACGCCGGACGCGAGAATGGTGCTATCCTCAATCATTGAGAGCGTTTTCTCGTCATCGCCGGATATGATCGCGAAATCGGGCCGGCACAATCTCCTGATTGCGCGCATGTTCTCTAAATCGCCTGTCGCCTCTTTGACCGCAATAACATTCTGAGAGTTGTGAGAAAGTATGGCAAGATCCTCGGGCAGGAGCATTGTTCCGGTCCTTCCTGGTATGATGTATGGTATGAACTTCGTATCCGGGAACTCCTTCGCCAGAGGCTCGTAGTACTCCTTCCTTATCTCAAGAGAGCTCGGTCCGTTGTAATACGGATCGACGAGCAGCATCGTATTCACTTCTGCGTCGACCGCTTTTCTTGTCGCGATTACGCTCTCATGCGTGCTGTTCGCTCCCGTCCCTGCTATCACGAGCAGATTATCGTTCGCGAAGCATGCCGTCTTTTCAATGACGATCATATGTTCGTCCCAATCAAGAGTCGGGCTCTCGCCGGTCGTTCCGACTGCGACAACGCCGTCTATCCCGTTCTTTGCCTGAAACGCCAACAGGTCCTCGAGTCCCTCGAAATCGAGCGCTCCATCTGAATGCATAGGCGTGATCAGAGCCGTGTAGCAACCTTTCAACATCTGCTTGACCCGAATCGTGTAATGAATTACCCTACTTAATTCTTACGATTAACATAGTACTTATACGATAATCGTAAATATTAATTAGTAGAAAGCGATTACGAAACTCGATGGACGAAAAAGATACGAAGATATTGGAGATGCTGCGTACAAATTCCAGAATAAAGAACACTGATATTGCGCGAAGCATCGGGCTCACGGAGGGAGCCATCAGGGCGCGAATAACCAATCTATTGCGGACAGGAGCGATCAGAAGATTCACGATCGAGACATTCGCAGTAGGGGTCGAAGGGCTCATCCTGGTCAGAAGCGAGGCGGGAAGGTCCAAAGAGGTCGTCTCGAAGCTGAGGGGATTTTCTGATACCGTATTC
>JAOUEZ010000132.1 GCA_029858465.1 Thermoplasmata archaeon
CGAGAAGTACGGGACTGATTCTCCGGACACGCGGTTCGGGCTGGAGATAGTCGATGTCACCGAGATATGCTCGAAGTCGGATTACTCGATATTCCAATCAGTGATCAAGAAGGACGGAAGCGTCAAGTGCATCAATGCTCAACAGATTTTCAATATCGACTCCGACAAGCCTGAGGATCAGCGCAGGTTCGGCAGGAACTGGATCGACAGGCTCATAGAATGGACCAAGGACCAGGGTGCCAAGGGGCTCACCTGGATGAAAGTTGTCGGGGACAAGACGGAATCGAACATAGTCAAGTACTTCAGCGATAAGGTTCAGGTAGACCTCGTCAAGGCGATGGGCGGAAAGGACGGGGATCTATTGCTCTTCATCGCGGACGATTCGAGACAGGCATCCGAATTTGCAGGCAGGCTGAGGGAAAGGCTCGGAGCGGAGATGGGCTTGATCCCGGACAGGGACGAGTTCGTATGGATAGTCGATTTCCCACTGTTCGACATTCCCTCACCGGGAGCGAGACCGCAGGCTATGCACCATCCGTTCACAAGCCCGAAGGAGCAGACGCTCGAATATCTGGAGAACCACAGGCCTGAGGAGATGAAAGCCCGGGCGTACGACATCGTCCTGAACGGGATAGAGATTGGCGGAGGATCCATCCGTATCCACAGTTCGGACGTCCAGCAGAAGGCCCTGGAAATACTTGGGATATCTAAAGAGAGCGCGGAGAGGAAGTTCGGGTTCCTGTTGAAGGCTTTGAGATTCGGAGCGCCGCCTCATGGAGGCATCGCACTTGGATTCGACAGGCTGATCGCCCTTCTGACAGGTCTTGACTCGATAAAGGACACAATCGTCTTCCCGAAAAACAAGAAATTCCAGTCGCTCGTCGACGGTTCGCCGAGCTCGGTGGACGAGGCTCAGCTGAGGGAGCTGCAGATACTCTCGCTCGCCGGAGAAGAGGAAAAGAAATAGTCAGAGCCTTTTTTCGACCTCTTTCTGCACCGCTTCGAATATCTTCTTCGAATCATACCGTCCCTTGCTCTGCTTGATTATCTTCCCGACGATGCTGTTGATCGCCTTAGGCTGCCTTCTGATTTCTTCAAGGAGATTCGGCTCGGTCTCGAGGATGTTCGATATCATCTTCTCGAGCTCTCCCTCTGCCTCCTCGATCTCCGTCAGCTCTCCGGCCTCGCCGGTCTCGAATATCCTCTTAATGGCTTCCTTGACGACGACGTCGGATAATTTGCCCGCGGAGTCCGCGGCGATCACTCTCTCGATCTCTGATTTGATGAGCGAGAAGCTGACCTCGGAATGCTTGTAGTGCTCAGCCTTGACTACAGAACTGATCCATCTAAGGGCTCTTGATGGGTCGACGTTCTGTGCAATGTCCTCAAGCAGCTCCCCAAGAGGTTTCGAATCGAGGATTAGCGATCTCACATCGCTTTCCGGGAGATTGAATTTTTTCGCGATCTCCTGGGCCTTCTCTGAGGCGGTGACAGGCTTGGCCATCTTGTCCACGATCGAAGACAGGTTGTACACAGGCAGGTCGGGCTCGAATATGTATCCGTACTCCTGCTCCTCCTCCTTCTCCCTGCTCGCTATGGTGACGCCCTTCTCCTCGTCGAAGCTACGCGTCTCTCTCTTGACGGACATGTGAGCCTTCTCGAGCTTCAATTGGCGTCGCTCCTCGAACTCCAATGCCCTCTCAAGATTCCTAAGGCCAGTGATGTTCTTGATCTCCACGCGCTCCCCGCCCTCGATGGAGATGTTCGCGTCCGCGCGGACTTTCAAATCTTCCCCTTCGACAACGACTCCGACGTACCTGAGCTCGCTCAACAGCATCCTGAGGAAATCGCGAGCCTGAGCGGGGCTGTTCATGTCCGGCTTCGTGACTATCTCGATGAGAGGCACTCCGCTGCGATTGTAATCGATGAGCGAATATTCCTGATGCGGTGCCATGTCATGAACGGCTCTCGCGGGGTCCTCCTCCACATGCACCCTCGATATCCCGACCCTTTTGCCGTCGACGTCGAGATATCCGTTGATGGCTATCGGCGCCTCGAACTGGGTTATCTGGAAATCCTTTGCGAGGTCCGGGTAGAAGTAGGTCTTCCTCGAGAACCAGGTCTTCTCGAGAGGCCTGCAGTGCAAGGTCTTTGCGGCTATGCACGCGAGCTCTAACGCTCGCCTGTTCGTCGCAGGCTTCGAGCCGGGCATGCCGAGGCAGATCGGGCAGACAATCGAATTGGGATCGTCGGATGTCTTGTTGGGGCAGGTGCAGAACAGCTTGCTCTTCGTCGGCAGCTGGACGTGTATCTCGAGACCAATCATCGTCACAGCGCCCACCCCAGGTTCTCGGGGAAACGATGCTCGACCTGAGTCTCCCATATCTTTCCTACGGAGATGAGCTTCGATTCCTCCCAATGGTCTGCAAGGAAATGAATACCAACTGGCAGGTTCTCGATGTATCCCATCGGCATTGAAATCTGAGGTATGCCTGCAAGATTCGGAGGCACAGTCAGGAAGTCCAACGCGTACACCGTCGCAGGGCTCATCTTCTGTATCTCCTCGAATCTTGGAGGAAGCAAGGGCATCGTCGGCGTCGCTATCAGGTCGTATTCTTCGAATACCTCCTCGAAGCGCTCGATTATCTTCCTCCGCACGCGCAATGCCTTCATGTAATATTGGTCGCGGTAGCCGGCCATTCTTGCGAATGTGCCGAGCATTATCCGCCTCTTCGCCTCGGTCCCGAAGTTCTCGGTCCTGACCTCGGTGAAGAACTCATTGAACATCCTATTGTATTCTCTCGCTGGTTTGCCGTACCGCATGCCGCAGAATTTGGCCAGATTGGTCGATGCCTCCGCGCAGGCGAGTATGTAATAGGCTGGAATGGAAAACCGGAGGATTGGCATGCTTACCTTGACAGACTCTATGCCGAGTTCCTCGAGTTTCTTGATAGATTCGTTGAACATCGCAAGTATCTTCGCGTCAGGTATTGAATCGACGAGCTCTTCCGGTATTGCGATGCTCTTTATCTCGCGGTCGGAGATATCAAGCTCAGGCTGTGCCAGGCTCGTGAAATCCTTAGGGTCCTTTCCGGATATTATCGGTAGGACATGCGCGATATCCTCTACGGACCTCGACATCAGACCGATCTTGTCGAGGGAGTTCGCATAGTCTATGAGACCGTATCTTGAAACTCTGCCGTATGTCGGAGTGAAGCCGACGACCCCGCAAAAGGATGCAGGGCACGATATCGATCCACCGGTTGATTCTGCAAGTGCTACGTGATGACGCATTACAGTAGTCGCCGCGGCCGCGCCTCCGCTCGATCCTCCGCAACTCCTTTCGGAATCGAATGGGTTCTTCGGCGCGCCGAAGGCGCAGTTCGTGCTGAATGTGCCGAAGCCGAATTCGTCCATGTTCGTGCTACCTATGAAAATCGCCCCCGCAGCTCTCATCCGTGATACGACGGTCGCATCGAACGGCGGGCGATAGCCATCAAGTATCTTCGAGCCTGCCCTCGTGAGGGATTTTCTGACGCATATGTTGTCTTTGACGGTGAATGGGATGCCCTGAAGATCTCCCTCGGACGATGTCTCAATCATATTCGCAAAATTCGAAAATATGTTTGATTTGGAATTCTGTTCCTTCAATTTGGAAAGAAGGTCTTCGATGTACTCCTTCGGCTGAAGCTTGCCGTTCTTGACGGCTTCGATGTACTCATGTATTGCAGATGTTGTCATTGCATCCTCGGGCCTCTGATGTATCTTTGCTGGAGATCCATCCTTTCCAGTATTTCATCGGGATCTATGTCGATGTGCGGGTCATCCTCCCGCAGATAATCCAATATTTCAATCGCGTGAAATGCGGGGGCGCAATCGGTCTTTGCCTCATCGAGCATCGAAAAAGCTGATAGTATCTCCTTGAAATCCGAGAGAAGCTGCTCCTCCTCCTCTGGCTTTAACTCGAGCCTGCCGATCTTTGCAACCCGACGGATGGTCTCCTTATCGATTTCCAATCCCAATGCTGTTCCCTCTGGATTACTCCGATTGAATGGAGGATATTCAATTCTTTCGTATGAAGGCGTGCCAGAT
>JAOUEZ010000133.1 GCA_029858465.1 Thermoplasmata archaeon
TGCGAACTCCAGTAGCCTCTGGAGGGAGCGCGTCTCCGTGCCGAACAATCTCAAGTCCGTGGTTCTCTTCACTCTCCCCAGCTTCACGCCCAGGTCGACTATTGATGCGTTCAGCCCGGTCAGCTTCCTCGTCTCGAGATCCTGCATATCCCCTATTGCACCGACTATCGGCAATCCCGCGTATTCCTGGTTCTCCGAGCTCATCTCGGCAGCTACGATGAAAGCAAGTCCGGCTCCGCTGATGTCCCTCGCGCCCGCAAATCCGAAGAAGCTCGGATTGAGATGCTCCATGCACTCGTATGAAAAAATCGTCGACTGGAAGCCCCCTCCTTCCTTCTGAAGCTCCTTCTCCGTCTGATGATGATCTGTTATCACAACATTTGATGCGCCGAATCTTGATGCATAGGCACTGCCCAGATCGGTCAACCAAACCAATGATTGCTCCGCACTTTTGCAGAGCGTTTTGATTGCTCGATCATCCAGTTTCTTGAGGAATTTGACTTCATGTCTGATGCCCGCATTGCCGAGGGCGAGAGAGGCTACCGATGCTGCGGATATTCCATCCGCATCGATATGGCTGGCTATCACAACGCTGTCGCTGTCGAGTATC
Source organism: Thermoplasmata archaeon (assembly GCA_029858465.1). Classification (GTDB taxonomy): domain Archaea; phylum Thermoplasmatota; class Thermoplasmata; order UBA10834; family DTMW01; genus JAOUEZ01. The sequence continues at coordinate 611 of JAOUEZ010000133.1, forward strand.
TTGTCCGCAATCTTCCTCGCCTGCTTCGATAATTTTGTATGGAATTTCGCTGGCATCTATTTTCGATTCGAGTAGCTCAATCCTGCATTATACAATTGCTGTCTAACCAAGATGACCTGTTGCGCCCGCGGTCGTTATGAAAAGAGCAACTAGTATTATGAAAATGATGATGCCGATTGTCAAGAAAATCTTGGCAAATCTGTCGATGAATTTGATCAGGAGCACTATCATGATCAGGCCGACTATTACGATCAGAGGGTCCAATGGACATCGCCTCTCCTGATTCCAGTATGATATTCTTCCATCGCGTCATTCCTCAGCCTGTCATAGATTTCTTTTGAAAGGCTCCTGAGAGTCGTCGTATCCTGCACATTGTATCTTACCAGTAGGTCGAGAGCGTTCTTGCTTCCTTTCTCCTCCCAGAGCCTCCATAAGTATGAAACCTGTCTCTCAGTGGAGAATTCAAGCTCCCTTGACCGAACAATCCCGAGTTTCCGCTCGATGCTCTTCAACCCTCCCGTGAGACCTGCCCTTTGTGCGAATCTGCGCAGGTCTATGTGCATTATATTATCCGGACTGTACCCCCATCTCTCAAGCATCGGCATATCGAAGGACGATCCATTGAACGTGACCAGATACTGACCGCCTCGTATAAGCTCCTTCAAGTTTTTCCAGCACAGGTCGTCCCCTCTCAGGAGAGTCACAGGGCGATCGAATCCTCTATAGACGGACACGATGACTGGAGAGGATATTCCTTGGATTTTCACGCACTCGGCATCCATCGCAATGTATCTGCTGTCCCAACTACCCAACAATCTCCAAGTCTCTTTCTTGGGCAACATCATCCCGATTTCGTGGATCATCCCTTTGCTTTGGAGATTGATGATCTGCTTGGCTATTTGTCTGTATCTCTCCATTCGCTCATCGGATAAGCCCTTTATTCTCTTCCTAAAAAGCAGGCTATCCCAGCTGTCGATGCCGTTGGCCCATAACCTCTGTTCGTTTTTCGGCCCAATCCCTGGCAGGATGATGAAGCTTCTCTCGATCACGACCATTCTCAATTCTGCATACTATATCAACCTCTGCGATACGTCGCAGAATATGTTTCGGTCGGAATCTGATAAATAGTGAATCGTACGATTGAATCGGTGGGACATATGAGCAAGGAGATCCAACCATCTAAAGACATGATTCTGTCCTCCCTTGGATGCGCATACCATATACCGACGGCATCATTGCTCCTGGCAGACCTCCACATAGGATACGAAGCGACTCTTGAGGGCGAGGGCTTCTCGATGCCGAGGTTTCAGACCAGACTGATGATGTCGAAGTTGGAGAGCGCGATAGATCATTTCGATCCGAGCGTCGTGATAATCAACGGAGATATCAAGCACAATTTCGACAGGAATCTATCGGCCGAATGGAGAGACGTCGAGCTGGTCGTCGACAGCATAACCTCAAGGACAAAATTGCTGTTGATCAGGGGAAACCATGACAATTATCTCGCGACAATATTGTCGAAACGAAATCTGCAGCTCAAGAAGGAGATTGTCATTGGGAATCTCAGAATATCCCACGGCCATGAAATGTTGGCTCCCTGGGACGAGGGGATGGTCTTCGGGCACGAGCACCCCGCAATCTCGTTGAGGGAATCTACCGGAGCCAATGTCAAAATCCCCTGCTTCTTATACAACAAGACGCTGAACAGGTTGGTGCTTCCGGCATTTTCTCCGCTTGCGATAGGGTCGGATGTCATAAAGTCCCCTGACTCTGAGAGAATGATACCGCTTCTGGCGAGCACGGGTATTGACGAGTATGCAGCATACGGATTCAATGAAGAGGAAATACTCAACTACCGAAAGATCTCCGACCTGAGGGCCATAGGCGACATTTGACCGCAAGATATTGCGAAGGCAATCTTTTTAAAGAGCAATGCTCATGGCTAATTCAGTGAAGGCCAGTGGCGGAAAGAATCTACATTAGTGATGCGGATTTGCAATTGGCTAGCGATCTCGAGGTAATACGAATCAGCAGAAGGATCGTGGCCGATCTCAATTCGTCATTTCCTGGAAAGCGAAAGAAGATGATTCAGAAGCTCAGGGCTCATGCCAATTCGAATCCTTTTTCGACAATCCCTCTCCTATTGAGATATATCGACCATGTCGATGCGAGAGTGAGGGATTACGCCAACCAGCTTGTTGAAGAGTTGACCAGGACAACGACGGGCGAACAGGCACTGATCGAAAGCATCTTCAGCTCACACCATGCTGTTGGCGACAGCGCTGCCGCCATCCTCGAGGCGCGCAACCTTGAGGGTGTCAGATATCGAGAGCTGTATGTCCAAGGAGAGAAATCATTCTCGGACTGCAAGTCCATGGGAATATACACTGGCGATCTGAGGGATATGTTTCTCGAGGCCATAAGGCTCTATAAGGAAAAGCTTGTCGAGCAGGCATTTGAAAATCTGATACTTGTAAATGATCTATTAAGAGACAGGATCGACTGGAACCGGAACACGAAAAGGTATATCCAGGATGTCCTTAGGTTGACTCCTCAGCTTAGCAATTCCGGCGTCTCGATGGAAAATATTCACGAATCTCTCAAGGCTCTGAATACCGCAATGAAGACTAGAGATTACAGGGAAACAAAGGATTTGATCGAGTCAAAGAAATTGGAGGCAACCATCGGCAGCCAACTTGTCTCGGTCTTTTCATTCATGTCAAGACGATTGAAAGGCTCCAAGATAAATCCTGCAAAAAATGTCCCACCAGATCAGAAATGGATATTCGATAGCATGAAAAAGGTCGCCACAGAAGTCAAGAATTATGTCAAGAAGGGCAAGAAGACGGAGGCGCTCGAGGGCATCTACTCATTCGTAGCTCAAGAACTCGCGGGAAAATATGTGGAATCAACGATGTCCGAAATTGAATCTGGCAACCAGGACGCTGAGATTGCCGCGGGGCAGGTCATGTTAGGGATTGCAAAGATGGTTAACTTGGCGCTTCCAAACCTGGCTGATGAGCTCTTCGAGAGTTATCTTAAATCAAGATTGGGCAAAGCGAACATCGAGGATGTTCCTTGGCCATCTCCTCTCAAGGATCTTGGCAAACGCTAATCCTTCGGAGTCCAAAACTTTGAAGGCCCTTTCTCCTTATCCCATTTGATAAGGGTTCTAAGGGCATCTATTCCTATTCCAATGCATTCGGACATGTTGCGCTCGAAATCTATCGTCTTGTCCGTCGGATGCCAAGGAACGACATCGCTCACTATACAGATGGCGCCTGTGCGCAGGTTGAACAAATTGCCCAAAGTGAATATCGTCCCATTTTCCATTTCAATGTTCTTCGCGCCCATTGCTTTGACATCGCGGAGACGGTCTGCATTTTCCTTCAACATATATTCTTTGTGACTCATGGATACAATCTTGCCGTCGGGGCCTAGCGCTTTGTTTTCCGAATAGAAGCC
>JAOUEZ010000134.1 GCA_029858465.1 Thermoplasmata archaeon
CTTGATAATGAGGACTATCCCGTTGCCATCAAGCTGCGGACGCATCTGTCATCATCCGTGCGAAGACTATTGCACGAGGGGGAAAATCGATTCGCCGCTTGCAATAGCCGCCTTGAAATCATTCATTGGGGATCATATTCGAGAGAGCGGCGAAATCCCGCTGCCGAAAATGGCCGAGAAGCGAAAGGAGAAGGTGGCGATTGTCGGGGCTGGACCTGCCGGCCTGACAGCAGCTTACAGATTGGCGATGAAAGGCTTCAACGTCAAGATATTCGAGAAGACCTCGAAGCCGGGCGGGATGCTTTGGTGGGGGATCCCTGATTTCCGCCTGCCGAAGGACATCCTGTTGTCAGAGATCGATATACTCCTCAGGATTGGAATCGATGTTGAATATGACTGCACTGTGGGAAAGGACATCACGATTGATAAAATCAGAGAGGATCACCAGGCAGTCTTTCTGGCGATCGGGGCTCATCGCAAGCTCGTGATCGGCATCGAGGGAGAACAACTCAATGGAGTCACCCACGGGGTGGACTTTCTTAAGAGATTTGCCGGCGGAGAGAAAATCGAGATCGGAAAATCGGTCGCCATTGTTGGCGGAGGGATAACCGCCATCGATGCCGCAAGGACAGCTATCAGATTAGGATCGAAGGTCACAGTATTGTACCGTCGAGGCATGGAGGACATGGTCGCCATGCCTTACGAGGTGCAGGCGGCCAAAGAGGAAGGAGTCGAATTCCAATTCTATGTCGCACCGGTCAGAATAATCGGGAAGCACGGAAAGGTCGAGGGAATCGAATGCATCAAGATGAAAGCCGGCGAGAAGGATGAGACTGGAAGGCCGATGCCTGTACCCATCGAAGGTTCAGAATTCACATTGTCGATAGATACTGTAATTCCCGCTGTCAGTCAGGCACCCGAAGTGGATGTGCTCGGGAAGGAGATTGAACTGACCGACTGGAAGACGATCAAAGTAGATCAGAAGAGCCTTCTGACAAGCATACCGGGGATTTTCGCGGGCGGAGATGCGATTTCTGGCCCCGCCTCAGCGGTGGAAGCGTTTGCAGCTGGCAACAAGGCAGCGAGATGCATAGAGCGCTATCTCAACGGTCAGAATCCTGCGGAGGAGACCGAAGAGGAGGACAAGTTCTATCACGTAACATTGGAGGAAATCATAGCGAGGATGGGCGGAGAGATCGTCTCGAAGGAAAGAGTCTCGCGAAGGCGTCTATCCGTCGAGGAGCGGATCAGGAAATTTGCCGAGGTAGAATTGGGATATACTCAGGATACTGCGATTGAAGAGGCATCAAGATGTGTCCACTGCAGACCGTGCGCACTTTGCGACCAGTGCATAGAAGTCTGCAAGGCTGGAGCTATAAATTATTCAATGAAGAACGAAACCATTGAATTGAATGTCGGATCCGTCGTGCTCGCGCCAGGCATGGAATCCTATGAGCCGAAGGAACTGAAGCAGTTCGGCTTCGGCAAATACAAGAACGTATTGACAAACCTTCAATTCGAGAGGATGATGAACTCGAGCGGACCGTTCGGAGGGCATATCCAGCGGTTGAACGATAAGAAGGAGCCGACCGAGATCGCCTTCGCACAGTGCATCGGTTCGAGGGATGAGAAGGCGGGAAAGCCGTATTGCTCCACGATCTGCTGCATGGCCGCGATAAAGGCTGCAATAATTGCTAAGGAGCATCAGCCGGACATCAAGCCGACGATATTCTATATCGACATACGAGCCGTCGGCAAGGAATTCGAGGATTATTACCTGAGGGCGAAAAGCCTCGGGATCGAATTCATCCGATCGAAGATCGCGAGCATAGGAGAGCTCCCTAACGGGGATTTGGAAGTCAGGTATGATACGGATGAGGGGGTTGTCACAAGAAAATTCGACATGGCAGTCCTTTCGGTCGGTTTTATGCACACCCCATCGACCAAGAAACTAGCAAAGACTTTGGACGTGGCACTTGACGAATTTGGGTTCGTCCAAAACGACAGGTTCTGCTCGATGAGAACTTCCAATCCGGGAGTCTTCGCGTGCGGCATCATGACGGGCACTAAAGACATCCCGGACACGGTAGCACAAGCCTCTGGAGCTGCAGCTCTTGCCTCATCGATAATCTCCTCGAAACGTGGCGATCTCGTCGTCGAGAAGAATTTCCCTCAGGAACGGGACGTCACATTCGAGCGCCCGCGAATCGGCGTCTTCGTCTGCCATTGCGGGACAAACATCGGGGGAGTAGTAGACGTTCCTGCAGTCGTTGAATATGCAAAGACTCTGCCGTATGTCGAATTTGCCGGAGAGAACATGTACACCTGCAGCCAGGACACTCAGACGAGGATAATCGAATTGATCAAAGAGAAAAACCTGAACCGGATTGTCGTCGCAGCATGTTCTCCCCGCACTCACGAGCCGCTTTTCAGGAACACGATACGCGAGGGCGGGCTCAACGAGTATCTTTTCGAAATGCCGAATATCCGAGACCAGTGCTCTTGGGTGCACATGAACGACAAGGATGCCGCCACTGAGAAGGCGAAGGATCTTGTCAGGATGTCAGTAAACCGGGCGAGGTTGCTGGAGCAGCTGCCCAAACAATCCTTTTCGGTGACCAAGAAAGCACTGATAATCGGGGGAGGAGTTTCCGGACTGACGGCCGCAATCGGGCTTTCGCAACAAGGATTCTCAAGCGTCCTCGTGGAAAAAAGTGATGAGCTCGGAGGGCGCTTGTCAAAGGTGAGATACTCGATCAACGGCGACTCGCCGAAAGACTATGTCGATGACCTTATCGAGAAAGTAGAAGCTGATGCTAATATCCAGATACTAAAAAACGCAAAGGTCGCTGAGGTAAAAGGATTTGTCGGCAATTTCGAGAGCACGATCGAGAACAGCTCGGAGGAATTGATCAATGTCTCCCATGGAGTTGTCATCGTTGCCACGGGAAGCGAAGAACTCGTCCCCTATCAATATCTTTACGGAAAGGACAAGAGAGTGATCCTCCAATCGGAGCTTGAAAATCTGATAGCCGACGGTAAGCTCGATTCAAAAAGGATCGTGATGGTTCAATGCGTCGGGGCGAGATGCCAGGAGAGGTCGTATTGCAGCAGGATATGTTGCACGGAAGCGGTAAAGAACGCGATCGCCATCAAGAGGACTCGGCCAGAAACCGAAATTACAGTGCTTCACAAGGACATCAGGACATATGGGCTGCATGAGCTGAAATATAAGGAGGCCCAGGAGCTCGGAGTGAAGTTCATTCGATTCAATGACGACAACGAGCCGAGAATCGACAGCTCTTCGGGCAGTCTTGCCATTACAGTGAACGATGCGGACCTCAACGGGGAAGCGCTGTCATTGAATGCTGACATGCTTGTCTTGAGCGTCCCGATGGTGCCGAATGAATCCAACCCTGAGCTTGCAAAGATGCTCAAGGTTCCTCTGAGCAAAGACGGCTTCTTCTTGGAAGCGCACATGAAGCTCAGACCGGTTGATTTCGCAACAGACGGCATCTTTGTTGCAGGCAGCGCGCTTTGGCCGAAATTCTCGGACGAGTGCATTGCTCAGGCATATGCTACTGTCTCTCGGGCGTGCACGGTCCTCTCCAAATCATCCTTGGAGGGCGAGGGGATAGTGCCCGCGGTCGATGAATGCAAATGCACAGGCTGCGGGCTCTGCACGGGCGTCTGTGTGACAAACGCAATCGATGTCTCCACAGGGACTGCCGTGATAAACGAGGCGCTTTGCAAGGGGTGCGGCAGCTGCGTGGGGACGTGCCCCTCGGGAGCAATCCAGCAGAAGCATCTTCGAGATGAGCAGATAATCGAGATGATCAAATCGGTGGTGAGCGAATAGCCTATCAAGGAGAATACAAGCCGAAGATAGTGGCATTTCTCTGCAACTGGTGCTCCTATGCAGGTGCCGACCTTGCGGGGACCTCAAGGGTCCAATACCCTCCGAACATCAGGGTCATCCGAGTGATGTGCTCGGCAAGGGTCTCCCCGTTCTTCGTAATGAAAGCCTTTT
>JAOUEZ010000135.1 GCA_029858465.1 Thermoplasmata archaeon
GCGTCTCGATGCCGATCGTCTCTGCCATGACCTTGCTGGACCTGTCAAGTCCTCCTGGAGCGATGATCGTCCCTGAAAAAATTGAACTGAGCGAAAATGCGCTCGCGAGCGCGTCGGGGTCAGCATTTCCGTGAATTATGAATGCGTTTTTTCCTGACGCGAGCCTATTTGCCAGCTTGCTTTTCACGATTCGAAGAAGTCTGAACAGGTATATGCCCTTTCTTATTCTATTGATTAAGGAGGTAAGAGCCTCAGCCTGCATCCTGAGAATCGGTACCCGGAGTTCCTCCGAGCTCTTGGCTTATCTGCTGCTGAAGGCTCGTGTGCCTCTCTCTCAACTGCTTCTCTTGTCTTTCGAAGCTGGTTGAGCGGACATCTATTGTCTCCTTCTGCTCCTTCAGTTCTGTGACCAGAGCGGCTTTGTCCTTGTTCTGTATCAGAAGGTTCCCGGCGCTTCTGTATATGACCGCATCATCCTTCGATTTCTCAAGCTCTTGAATAGCCCTTTCGAGCTCTTTCGATTGCACTTCGAGAGCATACCTCTGAGTCGCAAAAGTCTGTATCCTCTGAGTGAGCTCCTGATACTGCGCAATCATGTTCTGGACTTTTGGCGAAATGTTATCCATTCTCTAACCTCCTATCTTGTCAACTATGGTAACGGCCATATTCATCCATCTCAGATACGAGTTGACGGCAGCGCGCAGGCCGTTGACGTCGCTGCTCTCGATCGTTATTGAGAGCTCGTCATCCTGTCGGCAGATCTTGACCGATGTTTTTTGGAACTCTCCCCTAATCTCTGGTCGAATTGTCGATTCTATCACATCTGCTTTCGGATGCTGGAACACTATCGTTGCGGTGTGCATCTGATTCCCATCAGTCATCTGGCCTTGACAATCTTGGTCGTGTTCGGCCTCTCCTTATAGAATATCTTTGACCCGCATCTCTCGCACTGAAGTCCGACGCTGTTCAAGTTCGCCTTCATCGGCTCGCGGCATTTCCAACATCTGTACATTTCAATCCTCTTCCTTGTCCTCACCAGGTGCATGGCCGATCGCTACCTCAGCCATCTCCTCGGGTGTGAGCTTCTTCTCCTCCAACACCTGGGTGACCTCCTTGGTTATCGCCCTCGGCTTAGCGAGTGTGTATGCAGAGCTTGCGAATTTTGCGCCGCAGTGACGGCAGACCCATATGCCCGTGGCTCGTCTTCGGACAGACTTCGCCTTGCATTTAGGACACGAATGCCAGCGCTTGAGGTCAATCTCGACTTCCCTGATCCTCCGTCTTACCGTGACTCCGTATCTTGCGCCGAGTCTTCCAGTCGGTCCGACCTTCACTGTTTTCCTGGTCATCCTCAGTCACCTTCCGAGAAATGCTCGCTTCTTATCTTCTGCCCCCATCTGACGGACAGCTCTATTGCTTTTTCTATCTCCTGTTTCGTGAAGCTTCCGCCCAGGCCCTTCTGCATGGCGCACAGATTACCGTTCTCCAGAGTGACTACTGTGAGTCTGGCGCTCGCCACATTCTCCTCATCGACGCACGGATCCGCTATTAGATATCCATCTATCTTCGCAAATGTCGCGGAAATAGGCAGATGCACCATCGGGAAGTGTGTATCCTCCCCCTTCTCAAATCTTGAGGCGGGGATCATTGCAGATCTCAATGCCGCAACAGCCGCGATGTTCGCCGCGTCGAAAAGATTACCGTCATAATCGAGAGCATGGATATCTACGAAGTTAATCCAGACCTCCTCCCCGGGAGTGATGCACAGTTTCTCCAAGTCCACTGCTTTGCCCTCTCTCAGGCCTCTGTCGACGACCCTGGCGATCTCTATGGATTCTTCGTCTGGAGGTCCGGATTCGAAGTTCTCGCTCGCAAGTGGTTTGAGCTCTGCGTTTGTCGTGAGCACTCCCTTGTCCGGTGTGTCAGAGAACGGCTCTCCCACGATGCTCTTGATCCCCACTAGAACTTTCGTATTTCCGAGACTGACCAGGGCGGATCCTTCCGCGCTGCTGACATATCCTGTAGTGATCGTCAATGGTCGGAATTCTTCTCGAGTCCTGTCGTCCTGCCGCTGATCCTTGCTTATCAGCTTGCAGATGTGCTCACGCATGATGTCCGAAAGAGGATTGGAAGTCATTGTCCTCCCTCCTGGTCGTCAGGAACGTCATCTTGCTGCTCGAGTTCGTTCTCCTTCTTTGACTCCTCAATGTTCTCTGCGGCTTCCTCGATGTCGCCCGCGATGTCGTCCTTTGACACGCAGTACTTCTGTCGGAGAGCATCTTTCTGAGTCTCATATATGCGGTAACAGGCGTCCGTCGCCATTGTCAGGGCTGTATTGAACTCCTCGACGGTCAGATCGCCGTCCATCTGCAGGAGCACAATCTCCCCTGTCCTTGGCACTATTCCCAACGGCACATCCGCCTGACCGAAGTTGTCCTCCTCCTTTCTGAGGTCAAGAATTATTGTATCCGCCACTTTGCCAGCCGCGCACGAGGCGATCAAATCCTTCATCGGAACACCCGCATCAGCAAGCGCGACCGATGCAGCTGTCAGCCCGGCGCATCTTGTGCCTGCATTCGCCTGAAGCACTTCTATGTACACATCAATGGACGTCCTTGGGAACAGGTGTGTGAAAACCACATGTTCCAGAGCTTCCGATATTATCTTGGATATTTCTTGGGACCTTCTGTCCGGTCCGGGTCTCTTCCTGTCAGATACAGAGAATGACGCCATATTGTAGTTACATTGGACGATTGCCCTTGCAGGGTTCTGGCGATGCCTCGGATGGCATTCTCTCGGACCGTATACCGCGGCGAGCACCTTGTTCTCGCCCCATTCGACGTATGCCGAGCCATCGGCTCTCCTCAAAACACCCGCCTCGATTTTCAAAGGGCGCAACTCGTCCGGTCTGCGTCCGTCTAAGCGAAGCCCCTTCTCATCGATCAGCTTGATATCAGTAGTTATGCCACCCATGTTTACACCTTCTTGTCCTTCATCTCAGTCTCTAAGAATTCCTTCAATCTCTCGGTAAGTCCCAGGCATTGGGCCTCTTCGTCGATTTTCTTTATTGCTCTGACCGCAACCGTCACTGAGTCAGTCGTCCCGTCAATCCAAATACGTCCATTTTGCCCGACGATTATTCTGCAACCAGTGAACTCCTTGATCATTTGTATCATCGATCCGTTCCGGCCGATAACCCTCGGAACCTTCGAATGCGGTATCTCCATAAGCAGTCCTCCCTGGAGCTTCCTCAGGCTGCGGTCCTTCATGCTCACCTGGACATGTTTGACCTCATCCACCATGAGTATCCTGGCGAGGATGACATCCCCTACCTTCAGATATCTGGCGGTATCGCCGAAATCGACCCTCCATGGCACCTCAGTGATATGCAAAGGCGCGGGGTACGGGGAATTTATCTCCGTAAGCCAGTTTGACGGACCCATATCGATTATGATCGCGATAACCTGGTCTCCGACCTTCGGTATGTATTGTCCGGCGAGAGGTACGACATTGATGAAGTTCGCCCTCACGCTCTTTATCCCGAGCTGTGCCGCGTATATCTTTCCGTTCTCGAAGTAAGTCCCACTTCCGGCCTTGAACTTGCCCTCTGCAAGCACATCCCCGGGTAGAACCAGTTCCCGCTCCCCTTCTGAAGCAGGAGCATCTTTCGATTCAATATTTTCTGTCATTTTGCATCATCTTCTGCCCTTGAGCAGACCCATTCAGTCCGCCGAATTGCAGAGTCCGAATCTAATCGGCACTTTGCGCGAATGCGGCCGACACTTTCCAATCGGCCGCTCACGCAAATATATCAAGCATAAAGCTTAGTGCCACTCTTATTTCGTCCTCAGCTTTCGTTCGGAGTTATCGGGAGCGACTATTTTATAATTTTGGTCTGCACATTTCCCCGGGTTTTAGCGTTCAGCCTGTCAAGGTATTCTCCCTGCATTCCAGCTGGCATCTCGACAACCCCTATCCAGCTCCCATCCTTTTCCCATTCCTCCTTGACAAGTTTGCCGAAATG
>JAOUEZ010000136.1 GCA_029858465.1 Thermoplasmata archaeon
ATAGAAGTGCCAGATATCAAGAAAACAATTATTATCAATCGTGCGTCCCGAGCCCTATAATTTTTATAACTCTTCGTCAAGTCAGTATCTTGCGACTGCTGATGCGCAGTCACGAAGCTAGCAATAGGAGACAAAAGAATTGAGAAGCCGTGATGTGGCGGGATGTGAGCAAAGGCGGCAGGTCAAGAAATGCAGCATAGTGCATGTCCAGCCTCGGCAAAATAAAAGCGGCTCTGAGAACGCCGTCTCATACAAATAGCGGGGTATGACCACTCGGAAGTGGGCATCGGCGCAGCCGCTGCTTTTCATTTTTTCAAGGGTTCAAACTAGAGATTCGGCGGCATCCATGGCAAGCCCAATTATCGGCGAAATCCTAGCAATCCATTTATATCATGCAAGTCCGTTCCAGTCATGGTGATGATAGTTTGGCACAACCACCTATGCAACCACCCATGTATCAGCCGATGCCGCCGCCGCAGCACAGACCGGTGTCTGAATATTTCCGACCGTTGGCCTCAGATTTCCTGATGGCCATAGTTGTTGTTGTCGGTTTGTTCCTGATGATGCTCGGATCGATCATCGCAGGTCTCTTCGGCGGTGACGCAGAGGCTTTCGGCCTTGTGATCAGATCGTTCGGCGTTTTTGTCCTGACAGTTATTCTGCTGTTCGGGGCATTGATGCGACCCGATATGGACAAGATGGTCCGGTTCGGACTCATCCTGGCCTCAGCCGCCATAATCATCTGGGCGAATTTCTGGGTCTCATATCTCTGATCAGAAAGGGGACAACCCTAGGGATAGGGTCCCCTCTCCACAATTTTTTTGTTGCTGCAACGAGGTTTTTTTTAAGCCAGACTTGGAAAAACCAATCGGGATGCATTTCCGGACGATTTGCATAGACGGCTGAAAATCTGGCGACAGTCTCCGAGAGTTTTTATATTACCTGTTGCTAAAAACAACATCTAATACTACACATCAGAGACGTTCTTGTATCTGATTGGCTCCGGCAGATCGGGGGATGTGTTTCATGAATATTGTCACGAAGTTAAAGAAGGGAAGTTCTAAAAGGGACATTTCGACTCTGACGATCGACAATCTCGCGTCTGCAATAAGGGCGAGCATTGACAGGGAAGGAATGCCGGAGGAAGAGGCCCGGGCAATGGCCCAGCATGTCATGAACTTCTTCGGATACAGCGAGAGGATTATCGACAATGTTCTAGAGCCGGAGGATAGGGACGCGTTCTACATGCTCGAGGATGCGGGCATCCTCACGACCGAGAGGGAGGAGACGACCCTGTATGACGGGCGTGAGTGGAGGATCCACTACTGGATTTTCCGGAAGGACAGGATCGCAGAGCTTCTCGGCGGCGCTTCGGGCGCGATCAAGGGTTCCGACGACGGCGCTAATGTCTACGAGGACGTTCCGCCCGAGATATGGACAAGAGAGTGATTCTTTTTCTAAACCCGGCTATGATCCATACCACGGCGAAGAATCATTGATCCCAACACCATCAATCGCATTTTCACTGCACCTATCAAAGAGCATTATATCCGGTTCATGTCTTCAGAGGCCTGATGGGATCTCTCTTTCCTTACGAGCCACGAAAGGGCCAGATGGAGATAGTTGACTCTCTCTCGAAGATAATCGATAGGCACAGCCATTGCGCGGTGCAGTCAGGCACCGGGACGGGGAAAACGGCCTGCGCTCTCACGGCGGCTCTTTCGAACCGCGACGGGATCGGGACACGTGTCCTATATCTCACGAGGACGAACTCGCAGCAGAAGCAGGTGATGAGCGAGCTCAGGGCGATATCTCGCAAACAGAAGGTCTTCGGGCTCGCCATCCAGGGACGGCGCAACATGTGCCCGTACATCGACATAAACGAGGAGCTGAAATCGGGAACTCATGAGGAGCTGTCGCTTCTCTGTGCTCAGAAGAAGAACAAGGTGCTCAACGGCGATTCGGCCGCGTGCAAGTTCTTTCATACCTTGATCACGGTCGATCCGGGAGCCGTTGAGGCATGGGCCCGCAACAATCTTCCGACGGCCGAGGAGTTCATGGGGCATTGTTCTGAGAGGGGCATGTGTTCGTACGAGCTATGCAAACAGCTGCTTCAGAATGCGACGGTGGTCACCGCACCATACATCTATTTCTTCGATCCGTTCATCAGAAAATCCCTGCTGGAATGGATGAACTGCGAGCTGGAGGACCTGATCGTGATAGTGGATGAGGCGCACAACCTGCCCGAGTACGCCCGAGAGCTCCGAACATCGGAGCTGTCGGCCGCGACGCTCAAGATGGCCGAGAAAGAGGCACGGGAGCTGAGGGACCCCGAGATATCCGAGGGCACGAGCACATCGGATATTCTCGCGATGCTCAACGAGATACTCGCAGGGGCTGTGAACGAATTCGTCCTGGACGACGACGGCCTTGTGCCCCCAGGGCTCCTCGAGGAAGAGCTGATGAGCCGATTGCATCTGACGAGCAAAGGCATCCTCAGGATCGCCGAGAACCTGATCAACCTCGGCGAGATTGTCAGGGACAAGAGGAAGATGGAGGGCAGGCTGCCACGCTCATATCTGCACGGGGTCGGAGGATTCCTCGAGTTCTGGATGACGGTGGAGGAAGATGACTATGTCAAGCTCGTCGTCAGCGGCAGCAACCCGAGGCTCGAAGCATACTGCCTGGACCCGTCTATCGCCTGCTCGGGCCTGCATCAGGTTCGATCATCCGTTCACATGTCCGGCACTCTCGAGCCTCTAGAGGAATACAGGGACAGCATCGGCCTGCCGAAGGAATCCGAGACGCTCTCCTTCCCTTCGCCCTTCCCGCGCGGAAACCTCGAGATACTCTACACGGACGATGTGACCTCTCGATACGAGGACATAGAGAAAGACAAGAAGATAATCGGCCGGATGACGCGGTACATATCGAATATCACGAGCAAATTCGAGAAGAATTTGGCAGTTTTCTTCCCCTCATACAGTCTCCTGGAGCGCTTTCTAGAAAACGGTCTTCTGGAAGATTTCAGACGCCCGGTATTCAAGGAGGAAAGAGGCATGCCACAGGACGACCTGATGACCATAGTTGACAATTTCAAGAAATGCGAGGAGGGCGGGCTGATGCTCGCCGTTTCGGGAGGCAGGATATCGGAAGGCATAGATTTCCCCGATAGGGAGCTGGAGATCGCGGTCGTCGCGGGCATTCCCTATCCGAAGCCTACCGCGAGGACAAGAGCTCTGCAGCATTACTACGATTTGAAATTCGGGAAGGGATGGGAGTATGTCGTCAAAGCATCGGCCACGAGGAAGACGCTTCAGAGCATAGGCAGGTTGCTCAGAAGCGAGACGGACCGAGGAGTCGCGGTCATCCTGGACAAGAGGATAATACATTTCAAGCCGTTCATCAATGCAAGGAGCACGAAGAACCCAGTCGAGGACATCTCCGATTTTTTCTCGGGAAGCAAGACACCGAAGATCAAGCTATCTAAAAGAAAGGGAGCGCGTCAGAAAAGAACTGCCGTCTCGAGGCAAGACCGATAACGGGGAATCAGTGAGCTTTCAGCTCGACGGATATCTGCCCGCCCTTTCCTTTTTCATTCTTCTTGCATTTTATCACGAGCTCGACATCCGGGCACATCAATAGAGCATCATTTAGGAAATCCAGCATCATGCGCTTGCTCTCGGAATGGTCGTCGTTGGTTATCACGAGCTTCTCCTCGAGCTTGACAGGGGAGTTCGTGACCTTAGCCTTCAACAGGTCCCTCATCTCATCCGCGGAGGTCTTTCCTTCCGAAGGAGGCATCGCGAGAGCGAACAGGCCTCTGCCGAGCCGTTCGATCTTCCCCTCGTTTATGAGGTGCACGAGATGTCCGGACAGATCGTGTGGCGTCAGGCCGGTGAGATCCGACAGCTCCCTCAGGCTGACCGGCTGTCCCGCCGTCTTCTGTGTCTTCATAGTCCTGACGATTATGTCCTTCTTCGTCACTCGGCGGTATCTCTTCCTGGCAGGCTTCGGAGGCTC
>JAOUEZ010000137.1 GCA_029858465.1 Thermoplasmata archaeon
TCGTCGTCCAATGAAAGCATTTCGAGATATCCGAGCACCCCTTGCGTGAAATTGTTTATATCATGGGTCATCAGGTCGTTCAAGGCTTCAATTTCGGACCGCGCATGAATCTCTCCATCGAGTAGTCTCTGATTGTTGATCGCTATTGAGGCAAGGTTGCCGTATATTTCGAGCAGGCCCATCAGATCCTTGGATTTCTCGATCTCGCCCTTTCCGCCCGCAAGAATTATCATGCCCGTCGGATCCCCCTCGGTATCCAACATGGCGAAGAAGACCTTCTCCCCCTCCGAAGGCATCGCCAATTCTGACTCGATTTTCTTCAGGAGCTGCAGATTGAGTTCGTCGGTCATGGGGTCGATTGGCAGGTCGGCCCCGAGTATCGCGATTCTCTCGCCGAACTTCTTCCCGAACCGCTCTATTATTCTCGTGAAATCATTGATCGATACTCTGACCTCTCTCAGGTTCAGAATCTCATTTTTCTCAAATCCTATCCCATTAGAACACCCGAGTTCGTCGCTCTCCTCGATAAGATTGAGAACGAGTCCTTTTGAAAAGCCGAGCACAGAGGACATCCTGGATAGTACATTGTCGACCGGGTTCTCCTCGCGTGTCCCCATCGACATGACAGAGGTCGTCAGCTGAAGGATGCTCTCGAGCTGTTTGACACGCCCCAAGCTTTCGGCAAGAAGATCCTTTTCCTTGCCAAGCAGAGATGCGTTTTCGAGAGTGATTGCTGCATGATTCGCAAAAAGTGTGGCGATTTCGATATCCTGCTCGGAAAAGCCTTTCTCTGCCGCTCGGGCGATTACTATCGAGCCGATGGCGTCCTCTCTACCGATCAGGGGTATTGCAAGTATCGAGGCGCGGAGCTCTTCGCCGTTGGAGGTCTTGGTCATCGAATTAGTCCCCTGGCAGCCTCTCAATTCTGAGAGAGATTTTATGACGATATCGAGTACGTAATTCTCCATCAGCGAGAGCTCGACCTTCTCGCCGAGATTCCTGCTCAAGACAGCCTTTATTCCATCCTCGCGTATGCTGTAGAATCTCGCCGCATCGTATGGAACGACTTCGAGCAGCATGTCTGACACTTTCTGGTAAATATCGGACACGCCCGAGGCCACCTGAAGATCGAAGGTCGTTCTCAGGAGCGAGTTCCTTGTTCTGAGCGAATAGTCCAGCGAGGCCATCGTCTCAGCATTATGAATCAGGACCGCAAGATGGTCCGAGAAATTCCTCACGAGTTCGGCATCCTGAATGGAGAATGCTACCGGTGAAGCCTTGTTGACCAGCACGATTACTCCGATAGTCTGATCTTTGAGCCGAATCGGGGAGGCGAGGATCGAATCGATTTTTATGTCAGCATTCTCTCCGATGAGCTTCGCCTGATACGATGAGTAATCGTTGCTATAGAACACCGTTCCTTCTCTGATTATCTTCGAGAAGAATTCATTGTATTTCTTGTTTGACTTCAATTGCTCGGTGATTTCGCCCGCTCCTTCGACCGCCATCCAGTCGGCTTGACCATCCGAGGACGTCATTCCGATCATGCAAGACTGTGTGTCGAGTATCTTGTTGATTCTTTGGGCGGTCTCTGAGAGTATCCCGCTCACATCGAGGGTTGAGATTGCTTGAAGTGTCACCTCGTCAAGAACATTCAATGCCATTGTCCGATTCTGCAGTTGTTTGCTACTCATCGAGTTTGAAAGTGAGATGGCGACGAGGTCTGCGATTGTAACGGCCAATGAGACATCGTCCTGGGTGAACATCGATTCGTCCGGGTCCGCGACCACGAGGGCTCCGAGAACCTCGTCCCTGCTTATCAACGGCACGACGAGCTCCGACCTTGCTATCACTCCAAGAGTCGGAGACTCATGCGAATATCTCTGTATCAGCGGAGATCTGCTGTCGATTGATTTGTTCACAATATTCTCGTCGACTACCCTGCCGTATTCACTCGGCGGGAACTTCGTGCTTTGGCTCAGTATTTGATAGGATCTCCCGTGACCGCTTATCGTGACGAGAACTAAGGCGGCGGCAGAGTATCCGAGGGTCTCCGATAGAACCGCAATCGCATGGTTCGCTATCTCCTGCTCGGAAGTGCTGGAGACCATCCTTCGGCCGAGCTCCTGGAGTATCTTCATCTGGTCAAAATGCTTTGAGAGATGAGATATCTCCTTCTCGAGCTTCTCCTCGAGGTTTGTAACTTGCCCCTGAAGCTGGAGCTTCGATCCGATCATTTCGTTGACATCCCTCGAGATGCCGATGTAGCCAACATGGCGCCCGTCCTTGTCTCTCATGGGAGCAGTCTTGAGCCAGGCCCAAAATTGTCGGCCGTCCTTGTGCTTGTTCATCACAATCCTCTCAACGGCTCCGCCTGCGATATCCTCAAATAATTGCCTGATTTCGCCTTCGGACAAATTGTCGGGGAGGAAAATGTCAATCTTCTTACCGATCAGCTCGTTTTTAGAAAAGCCATGCATCCTCTCTTGCGACGAGTTGCAATAGATTATTCTGCCTTCCAGGTCAGTTATAGATACTCCGTCTCCCATCATATCTACTGCCGTACTCAGCTCTAGCAGAGAGACATCCTTCAATGGGAATCGCTCGATTTTTCGGCATACGGCAATCCATTTCTGAGGATCTGATGATACTCTCATCTCCCTGATCTCCAGAGTCGAGCCATCATCCAAATTTCGGTCTGAGGTGAGGCAAAAATCGAAACTGGATTCATTTCCGTCAACGAAGAAGCAATCTTCACAGGGGGTGTCGACACTCCTTAAAATCTCGTAACAATTCTTCCCCTCGGCATCGCCAAATGCATCAACAGCAAGTCGATTCATTGATTCGATGACATGACTGGCGTTGCCGATGAGCACAATATCTGGAAATTGGTTGAAAATCGATTTATACAGTTCCTTTTCGACCCTCGACCTTTCCGAAGCTGAGCTCTTGCCTTTCTTTGCCAATTGAAACGACCCTCAATAAGATGCAATGAGACGATTATTCTCCATATCGTCTCTGAGAGATTAATATTTCTCAAAATTGACGTTGATAAGAAAAATCCCCGATTTCGACCGATTATCCTGCCTTGGGGTAACACAGCCTTGTTATCAGGACTCTATCTCTGTGAGATGATACATTTTATATAAGAATGAGCAAAATGACCAGCCCGATGGCGGACGATAACCTGAGCGATTACGAGAAGCTCCTTGCGAGGGCAAAAGAGAAGCTCCCGCACGAGACCGAGGTCCATGAAAGGCTCAAGATACCAGAGCCAGAGGTCATGATCGAAGGAAAGACGACGGTGATAAGAAACCTCGCAGATATTGCAGATGCGCTAAGAAGGGAGCCTCAGCACATATTCGGCTATCTGCTGAGAGAATTGGGAACAGCGGGAGCTTTGGAAGGAAAGAGAGCCCTGCTCAAGGGCAATGTGCCCACATCTCAGATATCCGACAGGTTGGAAAGATACATTATAGAATATGTCACATGCAGCGAGTGCGACAGGCCAGATACCCGTATAGTGAAGGATGGCAGGGTACAGATCCTCGTCTGCGAAACCTGTGGCGCACATAGGCCCGTCAAAGTGAGGAAAGCCGCGAAGCAGGAGAGCAAGGGCCTGAAGGAAGGAGAAGTATACGAACTCCAGATAGAAGATATCGGCAAGCGCGGAGACGGAATTGCACGGAATGGCGATTACATCATCTATGTGCCCGGCACGACCAAGGGGGTTCAGGTCAAAGTCAAAATAGTCAAGATCTCGGGCAGAACTGCCTTTGGCACGGTCGTCGCATGAGACAACCGTAAGGTTCAATACTTCAACGAGGAGACCATGAAAACGCCAAAGCCGATCATAATAATCGCAATAGCATTCGTCTGCGTGCAATTGCTTGCCATCGCTTTTATGTCATTGGCACTGACGGAGGAGGACCAGGCCTTTCCCAATCCAGAGGACCCGCTCATCGCAATATATTATCTTCTGCTACTGCTCGGATTCACGCTGCTGTTCCTTTTCCTGAT
>JAOUEZ010000138.1 GCA_029858465.1 Thermoplasmata archaeon
TCATTCGCAGGAGGACATCGAGCGAGCATTGGAGATAGCCAGTGCCGCGTTCAAGGCAGTTGCTTAAGTCAATTGCCGATGTACAAAATTCGGCAGATTCCCTGCTTCCCCCAATGGAATATTAAAAATCTTTTTATTGAAATGAATCGTTAGTATTACTTTGGTTGAAATGGTGAAGCCTGTTAGGCATGCTGTAATATTGTTAATCTTACTAATGCTGATCTCGCCTCTCATCTGCTTCAAGGCATCCGCCGATGGGTTCAGCTCAGTATATCCCTCGTCTGACTCTCAATCATCGCCTTCCGAATGGATTGATTTGGACGAAGGCTATCAATTCGCTCTTATCAATTATCATCCAGGTTCTCAGAAGATGATTTTATCAGTCGGCGTTAGAGATTCACTATTGGTCGATGCCGAAAAGGCATTCTGGATATTCCCTCTTCCATGCCATGCAGCAAATGTTGATATCAATGTCATTCAAAGCAGCCACATTCTGAAAGGATACGATATAAAGAATCCTGCAAAGAATAGTCTCAGAAATAATGCCGAATTGCTTTTTTCCTCGCAGATCTTCCCATTGCCCTTTTTCTTGACAAATAATGACAGTGGCTTGCCTGTTGTGCTTGAAGGTCCTTCATATTTGAAACAAGTTCGTCAGAATTATTCCTGGTGGAGTTTGTCCGGAGGAGAGGAATATAGTGTCGAAGTCGTATCAGAATTCAATATGTATGGGTTGACTACTCAATCGGTAGAGGCTGAGACAGGCTCCGGCCTTAGAGATTATATGAATTCAATGGGGTTCGATCTAAGTGATGATTTCCTTTTCACCTTTGAAGAATATATTCAAGGCGGATACTCTTTTGTGCTTTCCTGGGTCGACGATATTGAAGAATTCAGACAGAATTCCGATTTGCTCCTTGTGAATAATCTGAATTATCGAAGTCTTGGCGTTTATGTTTGCTTTCCAACTCAAAAGATTTTCTTCCCGATGAAACTTACCAGCCTTTACGACGATGATGAGATACCAATTACAATCCAAGCAATTGGGCATATCACTTTGGATCAATTCAATCTGCAAGAAGATCTAATTGAAAACATAACTGTCCAATATAGATATGC
The DNA here is from genome assembly GCA_029858465.1 of Thermoplasmata archaeon. Lineage (GTDB taxonomy): Archaea > Thermoplasmatota > Thermoplasmata > UBA10834 > DTMW01 > JAOUEZ01. Next base: position 1,120 of record JAOUEZ010000138.1, read on the forward strand.
AGACGCATATCTCGTGCCTGTGGATTTGACAATGTTTTTCGAATCAGAAATAGCTGCAAATCAGAACAATCTTAGATTGCCAAGGATATATTTCACGGAGATATCTATTCAAAATGTCGAAGCGAAATATTTCACGGAGGATCTTTGGTTCTTCCCAACACCGCCACTAAATGTGACCATTGCTAATACACTCATCTCATCGCCTCTTGTGTTACTGCTACCTTTCTTTGCGATATTTTCCTCTATTTCCGGGTTTGCATCCGGATGGCTGATATTCAGGAAAAATTCCCCTCAGCTTTGGAAATTTGCGATTTTTGGTCTTGGCAATTTCCTTACAATTATCTTCATCTACATTTTCGCGCGTGTTGTGGGATTAAAGAGATTCCTTAGAAAGCCTCAAGCGGTTGAAGTAGCAATTTATCCAGAGAAATTTGTTTTTGCTTACATTATTATATTCATCGGATTGATGTCAGCATTCTATATAATAATCGAAAATTCTCTATGAACCCAATTTACTATCAGATTTTTCCGATTCTTTCCTCTTCTTTGAGCGGGCATTTCGGATCTTCCGAGAAAAGATCTCCGGTATGCGCATAAGATCTAGCCCTGCATCCTCCGCACATTTCCCGCTGATTGCAATCATGACATATTCCCTTGAGATTGCTCCTATCCCTCAATTTGACGAATAGCTCGGAGTTCTCCCAAATCTCCTTTGCGGTCTGATGTTTCAGGTTGCCGCCACTTAGAGGCACAAATGCGCAAGGCCAGACATCGCCGTTCGGCTTGATGTAAAACATGCCATTGCCGCAAATGCATCCTCGGACAACATCGGATTTCTCGCCCGCGTTCTTCATGACATTCTGAAGCGCCCAATATTGCGGCAACCCGACAGGGGCAATCACAGGATGAATATCCCTCTGCAGATTACTAGTCAGGAGGATCTCGTTTCTGAACTCGTCCTTGCTGAATTCGAGTTCGGATGATTCCTCACCCCGCCCTGAGGGTATGAATTGATAGAGAAGAATAACATGCGCCCTGAGATTGTCGGCGAACGAGATTATATCCGGTAATTCTTCCTGATTGATTTTCGATGCCGTGATGTTGATTTGGACGTACATCCCCGCATCTGAAGCGTTCCTTATCCCCTCTCGAGCCATTCTGAGGGCGCCGTCCATCCCCCTGAACGCGTCATGCACGTCATCCCTCATCGAATCGATGCTGGCGGCTATTCCGATGTTTCCGGATTTTTTCAATTTCTGGGCGACATCCTCAGTGATCAATGTGGCGTTGGTGGCAATGATAGGGTAGAATCCCCTTTCTCTCGAGTATCTGATCAGCTCGAACAGATCGTCTCTCAGCAGGGGCTCGCCACCGGAGAATATCAGGCTCTTGAAATCTTCAACTTGGGCAAGAGAGTCTATGACTCTCGTTTTGATCTCTCCCGTTGATAGCTCCTCAGAACCGTCCGACTCGCCGCCGCTCGCATGGCAATGATCGCATTTCAAATTGCATCTCGCCGTGATCTCGAACACGGGATGAACAGGATATCCGAAGCATCCAATCCCCTGGCATCCTGCCGCGATGCGGAATATTTTATCCGCCTGGCCCGCCCACCAGGGCAACTTGCTCCATCCCGTCAGTCTGCGTATCATGAGAGCGCTCTTCAGCTGTTTGAATATCAAGGACGGAGGATCGTAGAATGGCTTCACGCTTCTCGATGTCAATCTTATTCACCCTATGAGCGCTGCTGGTATGAATAGCAATGAGGACGATAGGTTAGTTATCAGTGTGAATCCTGATATCTTCTTCTGAGATTCCATCTTGTCGTATCCCCCTCTCACGGTCTCGATCACCGCGCCCAATGAAAGCAATAACACCGGAAGGCCGGCCAATGCTATCAGCGGGGTGAATCCTGTTGCGATGCTCAGGAGCATGCATGGATAGGCCAGAAGCATCGCAATGCTGTAGATCTGAGAGCCTCTTTTCAATCCTAATCTGACGACAATGGTCCTCTTGTTCACAGCTCTGTCAGCCTCAATGTCGGGGAATTCGTTCGCGACTATCACCCCGAAAATGGTTAACGAGGCAGGAATGGCGATGATGACCATGTCAGTGCTCAAGACGCCCGAGATGAGATAGAATCCGCTGACAACAGCAAGAACTCCGTAGCATCCTCCTATCAATATCTCTCCGATTCCCCTGTAGGCCCACTGAAACGGCGGATGCGAGTAGAATATCCCGCAGAAAGCTCCGATGAGAGCCATCGGGAGAAGCAAAGAGAACTTCTCGAAATAGAACAGAAAGAAGATGACCATTATTGCGAACAGTATGACCACAGAAGATATGCCGGCTATCCTCGCGATGGATCTCGGGACGAGCCTGTTCGGGATCGCCCTGCTGCCGCCTGAGAATTGAGTGAACGTTCTGTTGATGATGTCTCCCTCATAATCGAAATACTCGTTGTAATAATATGTGGCCAGCATGATGAGTGCTAAACCAATCAATGAGAGTGCGATCAATCCGAAGTCGGGCACGTATCCTTCTATTATTGCCAAGCTTATGCCAGTTATCAGCGCCGCGAGGCCCGGCAGCAGAAAGGGCAGACGAGACAGTGTGATGATTCCCTTGAGAGTGATTTTCGCATCTTGATTCGCAGAATCAGTGACTTTGCTCAATCGAGGTCACCACTCATCCTTCAGAGCTAGGCGCTGGGCGCTGTATAATACTTTATTGCATCTACAAGCTGCATGGCGAGCTTTGTCTCTCTCACGTCATGGCATCTTATGATATCTGCGCCGTTCCATACGGCAACCGATGCGGCTCCGATGGAGCCCTCCAATCGATGGTCGACAGGCTGTCAA
>JAOUEZ010000139.1 GCA_029858465.1 Thermoplasmata archaeon
GCGGAGGAGAACTAACGAGTTCTCCGTTGTTCACGCCAATCCAGCTGCATGCCGATGGCATCCCAGTATTTGCCAGCCCGACGGTGGGGTCGCTTTCCTTTACATCTGAATCCACAGGCTTCCCATGCTTTATTGTGAATTTCAATTATACTGTCGGCACCGGTGCCAGTGCTCAGAATTTCGAATTGAATGCGACGAACGGGGGCAAATCTGGTGGCAGCCTGGAATTCAAAGGTATGAACAGATACTATGTACAGCAGACAGTCGCCTATGAGAACGGCGCCATAATACTGAACCAGTCCACCGGAGAGATAGTGCTAAGCGGCATATCGATCAGGATCGTGAATTACAGCGACGACATCATGGTCAAGATGAATCAGGTCTCGCTCATCGGTGTGAATAAATCGATAGGCGGGTTCGGCACAAAAGCCGTTGCATCTATTCTCGAATTCGCCAACTACGCCAAATTCGATAATTCGAGCGGGAGCAATCTGACCTTCAGCATTGTCACAAAATACGGGAACGCATGGGAGAAATACTTCAGGGATCTCAGGGACGATTCTGTTGACAATGGCGTCCCCTCATCTCTTTGGAATGTATCAAAATCATCCTTCAAAGTAGATGAAACCGTATATTACACAGTCGTAGTGAAGATAACAAATGTCGATTCTCTTGAATATACGAAAGCAGTAGTATCTATGACAATGGCCGACCTGAGTGTGTGATGTGAAAATGGCGGAAGCTGTTGCACCTTCGGAAGAGAAAATGCGGGAAAACGGCGGGATAGAGGAACTGCCGCAGGAAGCTGTACTGACTAATGAAGATAAGAAAAAGAAGAGGAAAGAGGAAAAGGCGCGCGAGGACAGCTTCTTCATCAAGGCAATGGCAGGATACATGCGGTTCCTATTGAAGATCAAGAAAAAGCCCCTCTCAAAGAAAATCCCGATAAGAGGTGCTGGGGAGAGCTACTCTGAGGGAGGATCGATCTATACGACAATCCCTCCCCTGAGGGACAAGGACCTGGAGCAGGTCGGATTCTACGCCGTCAGAGAGCCGTTCAGCTTCGTGAGGGTCGTATTGAACACTTCAAACAACGAATATCTGCTCGAGACGATAGAGCCTCAGCTGAGCGCAAAAGAGGTGAGGCTCCTCAAGACCGTCAAGAGCTCGCTGGACAAGACGCTGTCTTATGAATGGGACAAATTGACCGCTATTGACAAGCAGTCCTATCTTGAAAAGAGCGTTGAGTCCTTTTTGAGGACCAGGGGTCTTAAACTGGACAGGATCACGAGGGAGAAGATCAGGTATTACATTGTCCGAGATTTCGTCGGATACGGACCGATCGACGCCCTTATGAACGACACGCACATCGAGGACATATCTTGCGATGGCATCAACGTCCCGCTTTTCGTATATCATTCGAAGTTCGAGAGCCTAAAGGTCAATACAGCATTCGAGGACGAGGAGTCGTTGAATTCCTTCGTCGTCGGACTTTCGCAGAGATGCGGAAAGCAGATATCTGTGTCAAACCCGATACTGGACGGCACAGCTCCAGAGGGGCACAGAATACAGGCGACCTATTCGAAGGAAGTCACCACCAGGGGCTCTACTTTCACAATCAGACGCTTCAAGGAGAAGCCGTTCACTCCGGTGGACCTGATAAAGAACAATACCGCGAACGCCGAGATGGTCGCATACATGTGGCTCGCTGTGGAGCACGGGGAGTCTGCGATAATCGCGGGCGGTACCGCATCCGGAAAAACTGCAACATTGAACGCGACGGCTCTGTTCATACCTCCGACGGCGAAGATAGTCACCATGGAGGACACAAGGGAAATCAACCTACCCCATGAGAACTGGATACCGGGCGCGACGAGATCCGGTGTTGGAGAGAGAGGCATAGATGGCAAATCCGCGGGTGAGATCGACATGTACGATCTCGTGAGAGCCGCATTGCGACAGAGGCCAAACTACATCATCGTCGGAGAGGTCAGAGGAAAAGAAACCTACACGATGTTCCAGGCCATGGCGACCGGACACACCACGTATTCGACTATGCATGCGGACTCCGTGAAGGGCATGGTCAACAGGCTGGAGAACCCGCCTATCAACTGCCCAAGGATTCTGCTCACGGCCTTGAGAAACGTCATAATACAGATCCATGCGAGAGTCGGCATGGACATGGTGAGGAGGATCAAGCAGCTCATCGAGATAGTCGGATTCGAGCCGGAGACAAATGAGCTTATAACAAACACGGTTTACGAATGGGACCAGGGCAAGGACAAATTCATATTCAAAGGCCACAGCTTCCTTTTTGACAAGATAATGGAAATGAAGAACATGACCCATGAGGCGATGATAGAGGAATTCAACCGCCGAGTCGATATTATCAAATACATGGTCGCGAAGGATCTCGATGATCACAAGGAAATCTGGAAGCTGATCAGATCATACTACAGAGACCCGATGGCAACAACCACTCTTGCCAGGGCGGATCTTCAGGCCATGGGAGTGACAATCAGCGATGACAATAAATGGCAGGGGGTCTGAGAGATGGCGGACGATACAGACCTGTTCAGGAAGGTAGAGACAACAAAAAAGCTCTACATCAGGACGCATAGCCCCGAGGAGGCGAAGGAAAGGGCGATACCTCATGTAATCAAATTGCCCGCGGGAGCAGCGCCTGAGTATATTGCGCTCAAGCCTTTTGAGCAGATGGCATGGAGGGTGTTCGGCAGATCGGTCAGCGCGAGATTGAAAACCGATCAGGCTCTCGAGGACAGCCTAACAAAATCTCACCTAAGGATCAGGCCGGAAGAGTTCACCGCTTATGTAATGATGAGCACGCTCATAACAGCGATCGCCTGCATTGTCGCTGGCGTCGTTGTAGGATTCGTCCTTCTCGGATTGATGATGGGAGTCGGATTGATCGTCCAGATACTGATTGCAGTGCTGATTGCCGCCATGCCGCCCGTGCTCGTCTATGTGCTTCGGAAAGGAAAGCCCGGATCGGCGGCAAAGAAAATGGGTAAAGATATCGACAAGAGGCTGCCATCTGCGATGAGTTTCATATCCGCGATGGCATCTGCTGATGTCAACATCGATGTCATTTTCAAGGAATTGGCAAGACAGCCGATCTATGGAGGGATCAGAGAGGAGGCGGAATGGATCACGAGGGACACCGAGCTCCTCGGAATAGATATCCTGACAGCCATCAAGAAGGCCGCGCAGAGGACTCCCTCTAAGAAATTCCAGGACTTCCTTCAGGGCGTCATAACGACATCGACATCGGGCGGTCAGCTCAAGCCGTATTTCCTGCTCAAGGCCGAGGAATATGAGAAGGACGCGAAACTCGAGATGAAGTCGAGGATGGAAACGCTCGGTCTGCTCGCGGAATCGTTCGTCACAGTCGTAGTCGCATTCCCGCTTTTCCTTGTCGTCATACTTGCTATCATGGCGATTGTGGGAGGCAATGCGGAAAGCAGCACGATGATCCTCTATCTAGTCGTACTTCTGATGATACCTCTCGCGCAATTCGGATTCATTTTCCTCATATGGAACAGCGAAAAGGAGAGTGCCGTCTAGATGGCCCAAGTGAAGGCTCTGAAAGGTGGCGCACTCGCAATCCCGGGTACCGAGCAACGGGACAAGTCAAAACAGATACTGTACGCCTCATTGGGCATAATGGCAGTTATGGTAGTGATCGCCCTGCTCGATTATACGGGAGGATTGATGCTTCCGTTCGAATGGATAGACTGGATCATATTTGGCATAATGGCCTTGGTAGGGCCTTACGGATTCTACATGGCCGCGAGATGGAAGCGGATCAAGCAGATAGAGGACAGGCTTCCCGACTTCCTGAGAGACGTCGCCGAGGCGGGAAGATTCGGCATGACGCTTGCTGAGGCGATAATCGTTGCCTCATCCGGCAGGTACGGCATGCTTACACCGGAAATCAAAAAGATGGCC
>JAOUEZ010000140.1 GCA_029858465.1 Thermoplasmata archaeon
TTCTGGGCGCCTCTCTTTGGTTATCCGTCCCTCCAATACGATCTCACAATCCTTCGGAACCTCGAGATCCACGGTCTTGCATCTCACAAGTTCTGTTTTGCAGAGAGTGTTCGCCAATGAGAATTCATCCTCTCCCGGCTGCAAAGAGGTCGATGCCGCGAGCAAGACTGCATTCGTGTTACCTATCGCTATTGCAATGTCGAGTTCTCCCCCGGCTTTTCTCAGCGCGGTGTCGGTACCTCTGTTCTCGACTAACCTTGCGGCGAAATGCTTCTTGTCGAGAAGCATGAGCCTGTGGAACGATACATTCCTCCCTAATTCCGGATCTCTAATTACAGATATCGCCGATGCTATGTATTTCCCGCCGTCGCCCTCGAGATATTTTAAAATCGGGAGTTTGGTCAAGTCCACATCCTTCTCGACGAGCTCCTGACATTCCCCGCTCTCGACTACTGCCGGAGGTTTCCTGTTTTTTATCGCCTCAGCGAGCGTGAACAATATCTTCTCCTTTTCTATGTTTAATGAATCTGCAATCAAGTCCCTTGACGAACAGAATCCACCCGCGGCCGGGATGTTGCTCCCCTTGATCTTCTCGAAATAGACCGCCTGGCCGTCAAGTTCGCTCATTATCGCAGATGCATCGTATTCGGGCGACACTTCCTTTTTGATTCGAATGAGCTTTTTCTCGCTGTCCAATCTCTCAAGATAACTACGGAAACTCATCTCCCCAACCTCACTCCTTCGGCACCTATCCTGGTGATTTCAGCTTTGAATCCTGCATTCTTAATAGCATCTGCAACATCTTTTTTATTATCGTCATCTACGAGGGCGATCATCAGTCCGCCCCTCCCAGTACCAGTTAATTTGGCTCCCATGGCACCGTTTTTCAGTGCCAATTCCACAAGTCTTTCCAGCTCTGTGGAGGATACGTTGATTTCCCTCAGCAATGAATGGTTCTTGTTCATCAACCGGCCAATATTTTCAAGATCCTCTTTTTGCAATGATACGATTGCTTCATCGATAATTTTCTGATACTCCTTGAATAGCCTCGAGAATCTATCCGGCTCCCTCTCTTTCTGACTCTCGACATCCTTTACAACCTCGGTTGTGTTGCTTGTTATGCCAGTATTTCCCATAATCACGGAGAAAGATGTACTGAGGTCCAGGTGCTTCATGTTGCTGCCCCCGCTGGTGATGTCTTTCCTGTACAGGATGAATCCTCCGAATGTGGAACAGGTATTGTCAATACCGCTAGGCGTTCCGTGATATCCTTTTTCCCCCTCATAGGCAATATTATTTATCTCTTCCTTTGACAGACCGAGCTCGAATTCGTCACTCAGCGCTGCGACGATTGCCGAACAGCTTGCGCCAGAGGCTCCGACGCCGCTTGTAGCGACAAGGTCGCCCCTCAATACTATCTTGACATCATCTCCCTTCAATTCTATCGCCTTGAAAATCCTCTGGATCGAATCGACCTGCTGAGAGTATTTCTCCTTCTTGTATCCGACCGTCTCTGGCCTGTTGTCGATGAGCGAATACTTATCCGCTCTCTGGACTTCCGCGACGGTCCTTGCCTCAATAGCCGTTGCCAAGGCTGGAAGCCCATAAACGACGAAATGCTCCCCGAATAATATCAGTTTACCAGGTGCGGATGCGACAGCCATGAATTTGGGGAACAGAGTAATGCGGTTATTATCGTTTCGCCGAGGAAAAGCTTGAAAAGCGATGCAATGCCTTAAAGGGCCTCGTATTGGGAGGGTGCTGCTTATGGTGGCAAATTCGAGGATAGAGGGGTTCTACAAGCTCTCGAGGGAAGAGAGACTGAAGATAATTGCCGAGATGTGCAACCTCGCGGATGATGAGATCGATCTGCTCGAGGACCCTAGCGAATTGGACATGAGCATTCTCGAGAGGATGATCGAGAACGTCATAAGTGCAATTCCAATACCGATTGGCATCGCGACAAATTTCACAATCAACGAGAAGGATTACCTTATCCCTATGGCGATCGAGGAGCCATCAGTGGTTGCCGCGGCCTCAAATTCCGCAAAAGGCGCTCGGGAGACCGGGGGATTCAGGGCTAGCGCCACCGATCCTGTAATGATAGGGCAGATACAGGTAACAAATTTGAGCGATCCTGATGCGGCAGTCGAAAAGATCATCGGAGAAAAGACAAAGCTTATCGATATGGCGAACTCGGTCGATCCGTTGCTCGTCAAGCTGGGCGGAGGAGCAAGAGACCTCCTCGTGAGGAAGATATCGAGCATGACTGGCCCGATGGTCATCGTCCATATTCTTGTCGATGTCAGAGACGCAATGGGCGCCAATGCCGTTAACAGTATGGCCGAGAGATTGGCACCGGAGCTCGAGGCAATCACGGGTGGGAAGGTCTATCTGAGGATTCTATCGAACCTTGCCGTCCATAGGCTGGGCAGGGCGACTGCGACATGGTCGAAGGATTTTCTGGGAGGAGAGGAGGTTGTCGACGGTATAGTGCAAGCGTATTCTTTCGCAGCAGCGGACATCTATCGCTGCGCGACCCACAACAAAGGCATAATGAACGGGATAATCGCCGTTGCACTGGCCACGGGAAATGACACGAGGGCACTTGAAGCGGGAGCTCATTCCTATGCAAGCATTCACGGAGGCTATCAGCCTCTCACCCAATGGAGGAAGGATCCAAACGGTGATCTTGTCGGGATAATCGAGCTTCCTCTTGCAGTCGGATTGATTGGAGGGGCGACAAAATCGCATCCTATTGCAAGAACAAACCTCAAAATACTGGGCGTCGAGTCATCTACCGAATTCGCGATGGTGTTGGCTTCGGTGGGTCTTGCCCAGAATCTCGCGGCGATGAGAGCCCTCGCAGCAGAGGGTATTCAGAAGGGGCACATGAGACTCCATGCGAAGAACATTGCCGCGAGCGCTGGCGTGCCACCAGAGATGATAGAGGAGGTCGCCAATCGCATGGTAAAGGAGAAGGCGATCAGAATGGACAGGGCGCAGGAGTTGCTCGAGGAGATCAGGAAAAAACAATGATTGATTATCGCATGTGATAATGTGATAAGAAAGGATTATGTTTGAGTTTGCGATTCCAAAGGAGCGGGTATGGTCATGGGAGCGAACAAGAAGAAGGAGCTGGAAAACGAGCTCTCGAAATTGACGATTCTTCAATTGCGCCAGTTGTCGAGAAAATATTCAATAGATTACACAGGCAGCATAAGGAAGAATGAATTAATCGACAAGATACTCGCATCGGGCGTATCATTGGACAATGAGCCGATGATCTCAGGAGGTAAAAAGGACGATGCCGAGCCGCCCAAAGCTGGAGCAGAAGCCGCGCCAGCAGTGAAAGCAGAGCCTGCAAAAGAGGCGTTACCCCTATTGAAAAAAGAGGCAGCTGCTCCCGAGGTCAAAAAGGTGGAGGAGCCTGAGAAGCCGGCCAAAAAAGAATCAGCGGCGGACAAGAAGGCAGCCGAGATAAGGGAGTATATCAATTACATGATGAACAGCAAACCTTCATTTTTCGCAATCGACGGAAAGCTCGAAGCTGCCGCAGCGATGCATAACAGTGGCAATTATTATGGCGCAATCAAGGAAATTCAGGAGGCAAGAAAGCTCGGCTCGGACATATACAGCCATTTCAGGATCTACACAAATGCTCTCGGCATCAATTCCGCGGAAAAAGCGTTGGAGGAGGCGGTCAAGATAGGGGCAATCTCTGATGATGCCGCCAAGAAACTGTTAAGCTCGGCAATGGAAGGATTCGTCGAGGGCACGCCATCAAAGAGAGAGCATACGCTCGACAAGCTAGAGAGCGGGGCGATCACCGTATTTGACAAAATAATTGGAGATCTCGGCAAGATGATAGAGGTAAAGCAAAAGAAAGCTGAGGATCTCAAGCAACTGGGCGCCAATGTGATGGAGCCATCGGGCCTGCTTCTTG
>JAOUEZ010000141.1 GCA_029858465.1 Thermoplasmata archaeon
CTGGTAGTACAATCTCTCATTCGGAAAGAAAACGTTTTCTGGATCGCCTGCATTATCGTAAGGAAGAATTTGGCCGGAAATAGTCTGACCAGCCACACTCACCGCTACGAGAGCAGTCGCAACCATGCATAAAGCCATTGCTAGGCTGATAACCTTTTTAAACATGCGTGCATCCCTTCTATTGGCATAATTGATGGAGTTGTATATATATAATGATTTCTGAATAAGTCCTGGCTAATTCAATTCTTCGCAAGAATTGAATTTCTGGATTGAATTCCTTGACAATTTCATGGCCAGTAGAAAATCATGGGAACATTTTTCATTCGATTTCCGCAATCTACGGGACGTCATCTAACCACTTGATGAGGGGCAGAAGTTCTTTTAAGGATCCGACAATAAAATCAGGTAGATCCTCCTCATGGATTATTCCAACTGGATATCTATCATTCCATCTGTAGAGTATGCTGATGATTCCGAGCGCGTTGGCCCCGGATATGTCGGTGTCGATCCTGTCCCCGATCATTACAGCCTCATATGGCTGAGCATCGAGGATATTCAACGCTTTTTTGAAAATCGTTTTATTGGGCTTATTGCTGCCTGCATCAACCGAGGTCACTATCGCATCGAAATATTTCGTAAGGTCCTTTTTTGCAAGTGCGTCTGATACTTCTTTGTCTCCCCATGTCAGGGTATTGGACACAATTGCCATTCTGTAGTTCTTATTCATCTCACTAAGTACTTCGACCGCACCATCTAACACCTCGAAATCTGTAGTATTGAGATCAGCGGGCGATTCGATCTCCTTGATGAGGGTGTCTCCAAGATCGAACAGTATTGCCCTGAGTCTTCCCATTGTCTCAATCTCCTTGCGAGGTAGTCCCTGATTCAAAAAGTCTTACAAAACCTTTCCTGCCATTGAAGGTCTTTTCACCGTATCCGACCGATCGACGCGATGCCTCTGGAAGATAATCAACTTGTTCTTCGATGATGTTGCGGGCGATTGCTATCCCAGTCGGGGTCGCCATCTCCCCTTCAAAGGGCCCAAATCTGAATCTCATATTTCTCAGGAGATGCGCTGATGCAGGAACAGGTATTTTCAAAATTCCATGAGCAGTTTCAACCATGCCGTCTCCTATGGAGATGTAGGAAGCAATCAGTCTTCTGCGCTCGAGCAAATCGAAGCAGAGGCCTGAGGCGACGATGTTCATCAACGCCCCTTTTCGGCCGACCTCATGCAAATGGACCTTGTCGAGAGATATCCTGTGAGCGTCCGCTTCCGCTTCGATGATATCATTCATTATACGATCAACTAATATGCGCGAAAATTCCGACAAACCAGCGGATTCTCCCAAATTTCTGATTGTGCCGATAGCCTCTTTAGGATCCTTGACCGAGATCCTGTCACCTCCAAGCCAAGAAAGTGAACTCCCGAATCCTGGCTCGTCGGTCACCCTGTCAATCTTGAAGTCTATACCAAGCTCCTTACACGCTTTCTTCAATGAGCTCTCAAGGATACTTTTCGCGTCCTTGTTGATAAATTGATAGCAAGCGGCTGGAAACATGTCTCCTGAGATGCCCATCCGCAGGTCGATATAGAGTCTTCTCATTCGGTAGAATACCTCGGCAGGGAATAGATAATCCTATCCATTTTGCGCTATCGGAGCCAATCTAAAGAGTAGGAAATTTTATAATCCTGAAGCCAATTTATTCTGTAGTTCTCCAACTCGGGGCGGAAATATGGAAGGAAATAAATCGAGGCCGATTGCGATTGCATTGGTTATCACGGTAATTCTGTCGGGCATGTTCATAGGGCTAAGCTCGACTCTTGCAGGCGCGCCTGATCGCGCGGTTGCGAGAACGCAAGCAGATATCGTATTCGCTGTGGGCGGACCGTCTCAGCTGATTAGCGGCGACTATACTGATATTGTCGGGACGGATGAGATATTCGAATACTCAGCTTTGAGTACGTCGGTCCCAAATGCTAATTTCACATGGACGATAGAGACAGAATACGACAGCACGGTTATCGTTTACGGCAAGACCTTGAGGTATGGATATCACAACGTCGGCAACTACTCGATTTACATTACCGCGAGGACGCCTGAAGGAGGCGACGCCACGACCAAGCATATCAACGTCCAAGTTTTGCTGGACTTCGACGAGGACGGTATAGCTGATTGGTGGGAGAGATATTGGTTTGGCACCACGACCGACGCGACCAATACAAGTGACTCGGACGGAGACGGTTGGACCGATCTCGAGGAGTACGACAGGCAGACGAATCCCACTGAATATACTTACAAAGCCGGCTTCCTGGACGAGTATTGGTGGCTCATCGTGTTGATAGTCATAATCGCGGTTCTCCTCATATTCTATCTTTTCGTGATGAGGCCGAAAATGGAGAGCACGCGCAAGGAAGAAGAGCAGAAAAAGATAGCAGCCGCAGTCGAGATCGAGAAGACCCTTATGAGTTTTGACGAGCTCGAGGAGAAAGGGAAGAAGTAAACATTCCTCCCCTCTTTTTCAATAGAATGCGGTCATGGCAAGCACTATTATTCCGAGAGCCCAGCAGTAGATCGAGAATATTCTGAGCCTCGATTTCTTGATTATTTCGAAAAGCCATTTCAGCGCGAGCAGGCCTGTTACTAAAGCGACTATTGATGCCGCGATTATCTGAACTAGGGAATTCTCGATTACCAGCTGAGTCCCGCCGTCGATGACCGCGTAAGCGATTGCAGCGACGATTATCGGGATGGACATTAGAAAGGAGAATACCGCTACGAGCTGTCTGTTGAACCCCAGGTAACATCCTGCCGATATCGTCGATCCCGACCTCGAAATGCCAGGGATTATCGAAGCAGCCTGAAATATCCCTATTATCAACGCATCTCTAGCATTAATGTCGTCCCGGTTCCTTTTCAGCCTCGGCATCTCCGCCAACCAAAGGATCAGTCCGGTGAGCAGCAGTGCTATCGCCGTAGCGGTGACATTGAAGATTTCATCCACATAATCCTTCAGAATCAGTCCCGCAATTATCGCCGGGACAGTCGCGAGCAATGCAAGCCAACCGAGGCTCCTTGACCGGAGCCCTGCCTTATCCAGGCTATCCTTTTTCGCGAGTATGGAAGACGCTATTTCCCTCAATTCTTTCCGAAGGAAGATTACCACGGCGAACAATGTCGCCGCATGGAGCGACAGGTCGAAGATTATGCTCTCGGCAGGTGAGATGCTCAGCGCCCCTTGGACAAGAACAAGATGCCCGGTGCTTGATACCGGCAGCCATTCCGTGATTCCTTGGACGAGCCCCAGGAACAATGCCGCGAGGATATCCATCGGCCCGTCTAATCCAGATAAAAATATATATTGTTTGGCTTATTGAAATTGGTCAATAGCGTATATCAGTATTCGTTTCAGGGATGCTACCTTGACATGAATTACTATATAGTAAGGTGGCTTAACAAGATTCATTGCCCTGATTAGAATGGGCGATAATCCTAACAACTAACATAAGTGGTGCCGATTGAAACAGAAAATCGTCGTGTCAGTGGCGATTGCCGTAATTATGCTGCTGTCACCAATACTGAGTTTATCAGCCGCGGCGAATCAGGACCATACATCCAGCAAAGACCGGCTGGTTGTCTCCTTTGATTCCGCCGACGCGATTGTCAAGCTCGAGGAGCTCGCGGAAAGCCATGGCTCTACGATCCGGTATCTGGAAAAAACGGGGTTGGCCCTCTGGGAAAATTGGAACTCAATGATCAAAACGTACATTGAGAAAATCCCGGGCGTCGAGGCTGTCGAAATCGAACGATCGGTGCGGACCGCATTCACCCCCAGCGACCCGTATTTCTCGACAAGCCAATGGGGGCTGGAGAGGATCAATGCCGACACCGCATGGGACTTCACCCTCGGCAGTTCGAGCGTTGTAATAGCAGTGCT
>JAOUEZ010000143.1 GCA_029858465.1 Thermoplasmata archaeon
GTTCTCCACATTCTGCCCGGTTTTAGCACTAGACATGTAGGATGTCGAATCGTATTTCTCTGCCATAGCCTTGACATCATCCTCTTTGATGACCGCGCTGCTCTCCAGGTCCGCCTTATTGCCTACGAACACAAGAGGCACCTCACCAGCCACATCGGTCAGCGCCTTTATCCAATATCTGAGCTCGTCGAGAGTCTCCCGGTTCGTGACATCACACACTGCGATCGCCCCATGGGCGCCGAAGAAATATGCCTCTCTGAGAAGCTCTCTGAACCCCTTCTGACCCATGATGTCCCAAATCAGCATCATAACTCTGACGGGCTCGTCTTTCTTCGAGTCCTTCGCCTCAACGACCTTCTTCGTGACCTTCGTGCCAATGGTTGCGATATATCTATCGTCAAAAACGTCAAGCACATATCTCTTAATCAGGCTCGTCTTGCCGACGCCAGCATCTCCTATGAAGCATATCTTGACCTTCATCAAGTCCTCGTCGTTCATTGCTTGGTCCTCCGCATTATCTCCTATGGCTTAGACGCAACGACTTATGGCTGGTAATGAACCGAGTTCTTTTTAAGTCTTTTTCTGTGCGATTAGCAGCATGCTTTCGATATTTCAAGGGCATCCAGACGAATGCAATCTCGGTTCAAGATGATTCTTTTCTGCCCTCTGCTGATACGACTAAGATATATAAATCCTCATACTTGACAAATCGGAGTTTGATAAATGAGTGCCCCATCCGATGATAAATCGATTGGCAGTCATACGAAAGCCGGAGAGGCACTGCTGTGTCTGCTGAGGAGGAATCTGTCGGAGCTATTGATCAAAGAGAGCTCTGCGGTAATCTCTTTTTCCGGTGGGCTGGACAGCACCCTCATCGCCAAATTATGCCTCGAGATAATGCCGATAAAGGGCATCGTCGCAGGCTCTTCTGGGTCAAATGATCTCATCAATGCGGAAAAAGCATCAAAGATATTGGATTTTGAAATATCGACTGTTCAGATTTATGAACACAACCTAATGTCCGCAATAAGCCAGATGATGACAATATCCAAATCAGCGGACCCAATTCTCATCTCGTTTGAAATCCCTATCTTCATCTCCATGCTGAACACCTCTGAGGAGACGATCCTCACAGGACAGGGAGCGGATGAGCTGTTTGGAGGATATGCCAAATATGCCAAACTCGTGATGCAAGAGTTCATAGAAGAGAGGGATAGAGATATTGACAGATTATTTGCATCGACAGTACCTTTCGAGGACAACCTGGCATCACATATTGGCAAGAAAATCGCAAGGCCATTCCTATCTCGGGAGATCCAATCGCTTGCAAGAACTCTGAGACCGGAGCTGATTTATCCGGCTGGGTCGAACAAGGAAATCATACGAGACGCGCTAAGACAGCTGGGATTGATGGATATTTCGTTCACAAGCAAGAAGGCTGCCCAGTATGGCTCTGGAACGATGAATTTGATGAGGAAAATAGCAAAAAAGAAAGGGACCGATGTGAGAGGTTTGATTGAGATGATATCTGAGGAGGTCGGATGATAAATGGATAATCCTCAGACTGCTCTTTCAAAGAGGGCAAGAGAATACCTCGTCTCGATTCAGACAAGAGGCTGGAGATGCAGCCTGGACGAGATTCGAAAGGCGATGGATGCACTGGGGAAACCCAACATAAAGCTCAAGTCCATTCATGTAGCGGGTACCAACGGCAAGGGGTCTGTCGCCGCAATTTGCGCGTCTATCCTTAAAGCCGCGGGGCTCAAGTTTGGACTGTTTGTATCGCCTCATCTGATCGACCTCAGAGAGCGGATTACTATCAACGGACAGGAGATTCCTGAAGATCGGTTATCAGAACTCACTCTTGAAACGAAAAAAACCCTTGAAGAAGAAAGCAAACCAAGAATCGAACTTACATATTTCGAGTTCCTTGCCGCTATCGGATTCAGCTATTTCGTTGAGCAAGGTGTGTCTAGTGTAATTGCAGAAACAGGCTTAGGAGGCAGGTTCGACGCGACAAATGTTCTTCAATCCGATGTGGCGGTCATAACGCAGATAGGGCTCGATCATGTGGAACAGCTCGGACCGACGATATCCAGTATCGCATCGGAGAAAGCCGGAATAATCAAGAAGGGCTCGGATGTAGTCTCCTCGGCTGGACATTCTGACGCCTTTCGAGTTGTAAGAGAGAGGGCATACAATCTCAATTGTTCGATAATGGAGTTGGGTAAGGATTTCGAATTCAAGAATGTCTCCGCAGATATTCATGGAACAAAATTCGATTATCAAGGTACCAGGATTCTGAGAAGAGTCAGGACAAATCTACTTGGCAGTCATCAGGCTGAAAATGCTGCTACGGCAATTGCAGCATGCGATGTGTTTGCACGTAAAGAAGGCTTCGAGATAACGGATGAACATATATTGACAGGGCTTCAGAACGTCAACTGGCCTGGAAGGTTGGAGATTGTATCGAGAAATCCATTGATGATACTTGACTGCGGACACAATCCGTCTGCTGCTCGGAGGACACTTGAATCTCTCGATGAACTCAGAATCAAACCTGGGACGGTGGTGTTCTCAGCGTCACGGGATAAGGACTTTCAATCAGTTGCATCATTGGTGTTCCCTAAAGCAGATCGTCTTGTTCTAACTAGATACAACAGCCCGAGGGCATTGGAACCTGAGAAGTTGGCCGAGCTTCCCGAAGCGCGCAATAAACAGATTGTGATCACAAAGAAAGTCTCGGAGGCAATTGAGAAGGCGAGAGCGATCACGCGAAGAAATGAAACGATATTGGTCATCGGGTCTATTTTCCTCATCGGTGATGCTTTATCTTGGCTGAGATACGGCAAAGAAGCCGATTTCACTCTGGCGGGTTTCAGGCCTCTCGAAACCCCAAAGAGTTAATTAACGACCTTTGTAATCTGCCTCTTCGCCAGTAGGCGGGCGTAGTGTAGCTGGTTATCACTTGAGCTTGCCAATTCGGCGTATAACCGAAGCGTATAGCTCAGAACTCGGGTTCAAATCCCGGCGCCCGCACTCAGGTTTTAACAAGAAATTCAACTCTATTTCCCAAAGTCTGTTATTCTTTAATGCCCATGATTTCGCAAAATCATACTTAATTAAATTTTATTTTAAAAATGAAAGTAAGAATTTCTTTTTCCTCAAGTTGGAAGGTGATGGGATTTATCAAATTTGATATCGATTTCCCATGTGATTTTTCTGCTCAAGATTTCTCAATAGAACATCTTTCTGGTTGTCTTTAAGCTTGAATCGGAAGTCTTTAAAATTCCGATGACATTCATTCTTGAAAGCAATTCAATTATTCATTATGTCGTCATGGGGAAGGATAACTGGCTTAATGGATCAGAAAAAGAAAATGAAAAATGTTATTATCCATATTGAGAAAGATGCGATTTTATACAATAAATATATCTATTAACTCATGAGTGATAATATTCGCCAGACAAAGAATTATATTTGTCTATGGTCTAACATTCTATGCCTCTTTTCATTTGGGGGGACAATATCACGAATCAATCGAATAAGAAAGATGATAGCGACAGTCTCGAAAATGTGATAGATGTCGCCTCGTCAAAGAAGCTCCATCATATTGATTCTCAAAAAAATCAGCCAAGGACTGGAAATATCATTCGATTGGATAAAACCGGTAAGGAACTAGTGATCTCGAAAGACCAACACCCAAATGTTCTTCGGTTTAGGAATAATGATGTCAAGAATCTTCTTAATGATCTTCAAAGGACTATTGGAGATCTAATCTCGAATCAAAACGTGTTATTCCCTCGATCAAATGAACCAATTGCCGATTCGGGAATTCTGGAAAATAGATTATTTTCAGGCAAGAACTCATCCAAAGATTTCAGTATTGAATCATCGATTCAATTA
>JAOUEZ010000012.1 GCA_029858465.1 Thermoplasmata archaeon
AGACCCCTCGGGAGGAACCCACGGTATGGATACGACCATGCTCGTGGGTACCCCCGTCGGAGACTTCGCCCTTGTCGGGCTCTTCTTTGTCACCTTCTTCGGCGTCTTGCCAATCCTCGCCATTTACGGCCTCTGGAAGCTCCCGAGATGGCACTGGACAGATATACTCAACAAATGGACAGGGCAGAACTGGGCTTGGACGGCAACCGCGACCATTGGAATTATTCTCATCCTGTGGATCGCAATTGAGGTCGCTTTCATAGGCTCTCCTGATGGCTTCCCACGGTTCCTTCAAATAATGATGACTCTTCTCGGAATCGTTATTCTCGCACTGTCCATGCTGCCTAGCGTGAGAGCGCATTGCAGAGAAGCATAGGAGGTCGAAAAGCTTTGGCCGAACCAATTTGCGTAGCCGTGTTCGGAGGATCCGGGAAAACTGGGCAAGAACTCATTTCAGCCATACTGAGGAGAAGGATGAAAGTCCGGGCTCTATATCGCCCTGGTTCAGAACCAAAGCAATCGCTCCCTGGTCTCACTGTCATAATCGGGCAAGTCAACGAACCTGCGGATATACGGAAGACTCTCGAGGGAACAAATGGGGCCATTGTCGTCTTCGGGCCAAGACTTGGGAAGCACCACAATCCGCAACCATTTTGTGCCGATTCGACCGCGAAGATAGTGGCTGAGATGAAGAAGTTGAACATCTCACGGCTGATTGTTCAGACAGGTGCTATGGCTGGCGGAGGAGACGCCCCGAATCTGTCAAAGATCGTTAGGCGTTTTTCAGCCCGATACAAGAGGAATTACCCGGCAATCTATAAGGATAGAGAGGCGCAGGAGGCCATAACTAGGGAGAGCGGTCTCGATTGGACTTTGGTCAGACCATTCCGTATTGCTAATGGAAAGGGCAAGGGGAGTCCGAAGGTCGCTCAGTCAGTTCGTATAGGGATGTTCACATCTATCCGTCGGGCGGATCTCGCAAAATTCTTGACAGACGAACTTTCCGCAGGACGGTTTCACAGGCAGACCATTTATATAGCAAATTAATTTGCGGTCATTGGAAAGACCTCTTATGTCCTGTCGAAAAAGAAGGTCAGAAAGGATTCGATATAGTCACATTTTTTCTGATCAATTCTGTTACTCGCGCGATGTAAGTCTGAATTTCTCTGCTCAAAATCTCAGGCATGCCTTTTAGAACAAGTCTTATTGTCCGCTGAGCATATGCCAAAGCAATGAGCGAGCAAACGTGCTATGAGAATTATCCGCTGAGGATAGTCGCACTTTCCAATCTTCTCAACTTCTCAATATGGATAATTGGAGCTTATCTCCTGTTGGGATTCGGGATTTTATTTTCCATACTATTTCTTGTATACTGCATTGTGATGGAATTTAGGGTCCTCACAAGAAGCTGTGTCAATTGCTATTATTATGGAAAGATTTGCTTTTCCGGGAGAGGAAAAGTCTGCTCACTTTTATTCAAGAAAGGCAAATCTGGCAACTTCGTAACTGACAAGGTCACCTGGAAGGATATCCTACCGGATTTTATGGTTTCCATTTTCCCCATTATCGGAGGAATCGTGCTTCTGATAATTTCATTTTCCTGGCTCATCGTCTTGCTTTTAGTTATCCTGGTATTGCTAACAACTGCTGGAAATTCAGTTATCAGAGGATCATTTGCATGCAAAAATTGTAAACAGAGGGAGATTGGTTGTCCCGCGCAGAAACTGTTTGAGACGAGCAAGATGGAAAACCATGAGACATCACTAGAAAAGAATTAATCGTAATAATTCGTTTAAAAAGTTGTGACGATGAAGGCAGATCTTATCGCCCCATGTGGGATGAACTGCAACTTGTGCAGCAGCTATCTAGCATATTCCACCGGACTGCCCAAGCAGAGAGGGAAGATCCATCACTGCCAGGGGTGCCTGCCTCGTGGCAAACTATGCGGCCAATTAAAAAGAGATTGTACGAAAATCAGGAAAGCGGAGATTAGATTCTGCTACGAGTGTGCATCCTTCCCATGCGATCGACTAAAAACTCTTGATAATCGATACAGGAAGAATTACAACACGAGCTTTATCGAAAACCTCAGGGAGATAGAAAAAGACGGGCTCGACAGTTTCTTAAGGAATCAGGAGAAAGCCTTTGCTTGCGAGAAATGTGGAGAGGTCAAATCCATACATAATGGGAAATGCTACCGATGCGAACGGGTAACGAGCTGGAAAGGCTAACTGGGTCTTCCAATCGGAGAAATCATCAATAATTCTCATACAAAATGAAATAATTATCACCGTTATCAATTTTGATAAAAATAAGTTCTGGGGAATCATCAATATTTCAAGTAGATTTCAATGGCAAAAGTAAATCCTTTTCTATGATTATGAATATTTACTGTCGCAAAACTGCATTGGCTTTATCATCTGCAGTAGCAATAAATGAAGGGGGGAGAAATAAAAAATGAGATCTAAATTACTTGCAATAGTTATTGGAGCGATAATGATCGCAGTTGTGGTACTGCCGATTGTCCAGGCAGCGCCACCTCTCGGCCAGGGGAGTAAAAGGAACCTTACATCCACGGAGACCGCACTGGTCGATTCATTGGACATTGACAATGCCATGTATCAGCTTGAGATGATAACGAAAATGGGAGAGAAGATAGCTGGCGACTCAGCAGAGTTGGCGGGTCAACAGTATATCTACGACAGAATGAGCGAGATGCCTTTGGACAATGTTGTTATGGAAAGCTTCCCGACCGTCAGTTGGAGCCATGAAGGAGATACGGTCATGATAATTTCTCCAACGGTCGTCGAGATACCGTGTGCTGTCTATGGCTATAGCTACGGGATCTGGGGCGACTGGATGGGCAAGAAATACTCCTTCGGTAACCAGAACGGGGGCAAGACCCTTGTCGCACCTGTTGTAGACGTCGGGTTGGGAACGACAGAAGTCTACGATACCATTGGAGACCTTAACGGCGCGATCGCCCTGGTATACAGAGACGACGATATCCAAATGTGGCCGAATGTCATGAACGAGGAAGCCGCATTGAACGGCGCCTCAGCGATCATATCCTACGGCTACTATGGCGGGATTGTACATCCTGACGGTATCAAGCAGGACGTAGTGGGCGGACAACTACCGTTTTTCTCGATATCCCTGAACTCTGCGAATCAAATCAAAGATCTTCTCGCTAAAGGTGAAGTCGTCCTATCGCTAGAAGGGAAGGCCGATGCGGTCTCCTACAGCAAGGGCGAATCCGTCAATGTTGCAGGATACATGTACGGCACGACCTATCCGGACGAGTACGTCGTCTTTGGCGGACACATCGACTGCTGGTGGAACGGTACGAGCGATGACAGCTCTTCGGTCGCCGCAGTCCTCGAATTTGCGAGAATGTTCTCCGAGGCAAGGGAGGCCGGCATATTCTCAAACGAGCGGACGCTCGTCTTTACGTCCGTCGGTGCAGAGGAATTCGGAGGACCTGCGGATACCTGGTACGACTGGCTAATCGGTTCTTACGAGTTCGTGATGGCTCATCCCGAGATAATGGAGGGGCTTGTCGTCGACCTGAACATGGACGGAGTCAGCTTCAAGAAGACATCCGGACAGTATTGGCTCGAGAACACCTGGGAGATCAACGACTTTGTCGCAAAGTCAGTAAAGGACCTGGGAAAGACCGGCCAGATATCGTACTACAACCCGATATGGTCCTGGACCGATGCCTGGTCATTCGGTGCGAAGGGCGGAGGCTCGACAGCACAGGCTTGGTGGACAGCAGGATACGATCCTATCTACCATACCCAGATAGATGACTGGGACCTCGCTGACACGGAACCGTTGACGAACATATTGCAGCTTTACACATTGATGGGCGCAAGAGCAGACCATTCGATAGTGATGCCGTTCAACTTCATGCCCACGGTTGACTGGGCCGCTGGTTATCTGTCTTCCGAGGAGTTCGCTCTTCCGTACGAGGCGGAATGGTTCGATATGGCAAATGCCGCCCTTGATGAGCTTCGCGACCAGGTCTCTGCGGTCAATGCCTACGCCGCTCAGTTGCAATCCGCATACGCAATGGCGAAGAGCAATGGAGAACGGAAGACCTTAAGGGCAATGGCCGATGATCTGAACCGCGCGATGATCGACGCGAGAAGGATCATAACGCCTTGGACGATCGCGGAGGGAGGCACGATGGGCTCATGGGACGTCTTCCTCAGATCGGATCAGCATGCGCATGATCTGATGTACATCGATTCGGCGATCGCGGCGCTGCAGAGGGACAAGGGCAGAGTCAACAACGCGATGAAGGCTCTCGAGAGCGTCTACACCATGGAATGGGGACACCTGTTCAGCCCCGAGACATACGAGACGGTCATGGGATGGATGATCAACGACGAGATGTACTGGGGAGACGACTTCGACCAGCAGCAGATGTACGTCGACGTCCACTGGATATACATGGGCCTCAAGGACAAATCCCTGTCCGTGAACGACGCGATCGACGCGCTGAACGACATCAAGAACACGCAGCTGATCCCATGGCTCGAGGAGGATCTCGTTGCTCTCGCCTGGGCATGGGGAGAGGCAAGCATGGTCTTGGATGCAGCGGTGCCATAATATTGAAAATTTATTTTCTCCGAGCGGGAGCTCGGAGTCTCTTTTCTTTTTTCTAAATCATCAGGAAATCAGAACTAATGAAAGGTGGATGATTTTTTTCAACGGGAATCAACCGAATCTTCCACCGGAGACTATCTTAGCCACGTCCATCTTTCCGAGGAAACGCATCGCGGGTATTACGGCTATCAGTCCGAGCGTGAAGGTCAGCCCGACTATCATCAGGAAATCCAACCAGTTCTGCGGATAGATTATCGTCGTATATATCGGCCAAAAGTCCTTCACGACTCCTGAGAAGCTTTCCATTACTCCCAATAGAAGCGGTAATGCGACAATCGCTCCGATTATGACCAGGACGACTATCTCGATTACTACGCTTTTCGAGATGTCTCTCTTGGAGTATCCCAGCGCTCTCAGCTGGCCATATTCGCCCTGCCTCTCAAGTATGCTGACATATATGATATTGGAGATTGCGATGGACGATATGCTCACGCTCACCACTGAGAATATGTACAGTATGTCCTGGTAGTCCGCCAATAGGTCCTTCATTCCGGATTCCAAATTCGTCCTTGGCTGGACATTCGCAACGAGCGGCGATTCGTCGAGTTCCTGTTTCGCCTCGTCGACCTGCCCGGCCGCGCATCTCACGTACATCCCGCTCAGTATCCTCTCGCCCGCGATCTCATCGATCGCGTCTATATCGACGAAGAACTGCCCGAGTATGTCATCGACGATGCCGGTTACGACAAGCGATCTGTTGCCGAACGAGGTCTCAATTTGAACAGTATTCCCCACATCGATAGAATGGTCAGACGCCCAATCCGAGCTCAGCATGACCTCGTTCGACCCCTGGGGCATCTCTCCCCTTTCAATTGTGAAATCGTGGAGCGTCTGTGAGCTATCCATGCCGATAATTATCACTCCCTCCTTCTCCCCGGAATCATTCCAATATCCGATCAGTTTGGATATCTGGACTCTTTCTACGATGTTATCCGAGGATATTCCCAGGGCGACGCTCTCGTTGATCGGGTAGGCGTAGTCGACGATGATGTCCCAGTGCTCCCCGTGCTCGACGCTGTATTGTATCGAATTGTCGAACGAGGAAACAAGGAGGAACGACATGCTGCCCATCACAATCGCGAAGCCGATCGCGAGGACCATCAGCGCCGTTCTGACCTTCTGCCTGAACATGCTCCTTATCGTGAACAATGTGATGTACGACCTTCGTTTTCTGATGGCTCCCTTTCTCCTGTGCACCTTTCTGGTTCCCCAGAGAGTCCCCTTTATCGCGTCCTGCGGCTCCATCGACACGATGCTCCATGTCGCGATGCCGCACGCGAGCACCGCGGTCAAGGGGCCGAAAATCATGCCGCCGACTATCAGATCGAACGGGACGAGATGCACGCTCGCCGTTGTCAGCATCGCCTCCGTGACGTAGAAGTCTGTGAACCAATAGGCGAATGGGAAGCCGAATATCACGCCGACCACCGAGCTTATCGCGCCGGTCACTATCGCCATGTATATGTACGACAGGAACACGCCGCCGCGCGAATATCCAAGAGCCCTCAGCACGCCGATTTCCCTTTTCTGCTCCTGTATGATCCTTGATAACGAGGAATATATCACGAAGAATGCCACCATGAGTATGAGGCCGGCTATGACTCCGACGAAGGCGCCCCCCTGCTCGAGGTCCATCTTGATCAATCCGTAGCCGGATATCTCGTCCTGCTCGAGAGAGTACAGTATTATGTTATCGCTCAGAGAATTGTCAATCTCCGAAATGACAGTCTTATTATTGACGCCGTTATCGAATAGGAAAAGGAAATCGTTGACAAAGTCCGAAGGCAGCTCGAAAGAACCCCTGAGCCAATCGATTGGAAGATAGACCGCCGCCAGAGTGCCCATGAAGGGCATTATCGACTGAGGGTTGACTGGTAATACGCCGAACTCTATCGAGTACGTCAGTCCCACTACCGTGAGATTGACATGCCCGTAGCCTGTCAGCAGGCCGACAGTCTCACCGATCTCTATATCTTCTCTATCGGCAAATCCCTTGTCGAGTATCGCCGTCCCTGAGCCGTTTCCCTGGAAGAAATTACCTGTAAGAATCTCGAGCTTGTTTATCTCTGGGCCTGTCTGTGCATCCACACCAATCAATATTGCCTGGATGGAATCTCTCTCGCCGTTATCGTTCGTGTAATTCATGCGCGACGAGATGCTGACTCTAGTATCGACCTCGTCGACTCCTTGGATATCAGCGAGCTCTCCGTTCTTCGATTCGTTCGCGCTTGATACGTGAATAATATAGTCGCTCAATTTCAGGTTGTCCGCTTTGTCCTCTAAAGTCTGGCTGGCCGAGGGCATCATCGAGCCCATGGCGATGTACATAGCTACTGCAATGAAGATCAGCATGCCGCCGCCAATGGCTCTGAACTTGATGTTCCACAACACCCTGTTCATTCTTCTGTAAAGATACCTTGCCATGAGCGAGCACCCGACTGTTTTATTTCGCGACCTTGCGCATTATCTTCTCTATCTTTCCTGATCTCAAATGGACGGTCCTGTTCGCGTATGTCGCTGCCTCTGCCCAGTGCGTGACTGCAAGAATAGTCGTCCCAGTCCTCTCGTTCAGTTCTCTCAGGAGCTCCCAGATCTCTTCACCAGTTTCCGCATCGAGATTTCCTGTTGGCTCATCGGCGATCAGAAGATCTGGCTCCATCGCGAGAGCCCGTGCGACAGATACTCTCTGTTGCTCTCCGCCGGACAGTTGGTCGGGGAACTTATCCTCCATTCCTTCGAGTCCGACGAGCTTCAGATACTGCAGAGCCCTCTTCCTTAGATCGTCAGGGTTTTTGATCTTGAGCGCGACTCCTATCTCCACATTCTCCAGAGCCGTAAGAGTAGGGAGGAGGTTGAAGAACTGGAAGACGAGGCCGATGTGCTCCGCCCTGAACCTGGTCGCCTTCTTGTCGCTCAGCGCGGTTATTTCCCTGTCTCTGATGAAAATGCGTCCGTTTGTCGGCGGTGTAAGTGCCGAGATGAGGTTGAGAAGAGTGGTCTTACCTGAACCGCTCGGTCCGAGTATGATGATGAACTCCCCCTCTGCGATATTCAGACTGATGTTGTTCACAGCCTTGACGACTTTGGACCCTGTCGAATACTCCTTCGTCACATTCTCTATGCGAACTTTATCTTCCATCGACGTCCGCCCCCGAGTATCTAACTGAATCAAAGATAGTACAGGTAACCTGTTCGAGTAGTAAAGTGATGCGCTTTTAAGGAATATTATAAGATATCATTTGTGATATTGGCCAAATGCTCAAACAGCGATTTGAGCATAATTTTTGGGTTTTTGAAAAATCTCGCAAAAGTCTTGCCAAATGGTGGGATAATTTAATATTGAATCCACTAATCCGGTTGCCAGAGATAATCTGGAGGATGATCACGTTGCGGGCTTCAAGATTTATCATTTTGTGCATTGTGTTCATGATAGTGTCGACATCGTTCGTCTCGATTGAAGGTTCGGCCGATGTTCCAAGGAATTTCAATATTAAGCCCGGGTACTATTGGACATACTTGGATGAAGTGACTTTCAACGATGGCACAGGGATGCAGTGGCTAAATACAACTGAATCTATCGAGGTCATCAAAATAAATCAGACGGCGGTCGGAGGGAATTTGACGGATGTATATGTAGTAATGACCAAGCGTTCAGGAACGCTTGTCAATTACGCTCCCTCATCGGGATTCTCGATTGCCTCCCTCGAATCATCGCAATTAGATTTGAGACTGTACTCGAATTACAGCCTCGTCTTTTCACAGCTAGTGAGCAAAATCACCTCGTCTGGAATGACTATCAATTTGGGATATTTCCTATCGTTTTCCTCCCCATTTGACGACTTTGCTGGGGATGAGGTATTGTCACTCGGATGGAATGAGACTTCAAATTCAAACGTAACTGGAGCTGCGTGGGTTACCACTCCACCGTTGCCTCCGATATTTCCCGAAATGAATACGACGACACCGGTGATTACACCTATGAATATGACCATGGAAGTTGTGGCCGAGAATGTTTCCGTAACAACGCCAGCCGGTACATTTTCTTGTTTCATGATCAACGTCACGGTAGCTCCTGATTTCATGTACTCTGGCTTGCCGTTGGTGATGGGATCTATCCCATTTGCCACGATGACGCTTTACTACTCATATGATGTCGGTAATTTTGTGGTGAGCAATTATTGCGCATCAGGCCCAGGCGTTGCATTGTATAGGAATCAGACGTTGCTCTCATACTTCTACTCTAGCGATGGCATACCTCCGGTTGCAAATGCGGGTCCAGATCGAACAGTTATCGCCGGGACTAAGGGCGCATTGAACGGCACATTGTCTTCCGATCCTACAAATACGCTGGACGAGCTGAACTTCACATGGAACTTCACTTATGACGGCTCAATGTGTATGGTATACGGTCCTGTACCAGATTTCATTTTCTTAATTGTAGGAACATACAATGTGACTTTGACGGTCAGAGATCCCGCGTTGAACTATGACATAACATGGGTCATAATCACAGTGATTCCTGATACGTCAATACCTATTGCCAGAGCCGGTCCTGACCAGAATATCATCGAGGGCAACTGGGCCGTATTAGACGGGTCATCGTCCTCCGATTCTGTGAACTCTCTTGATGAGCTGGAATTTACATGGACATTTGAATATGATTCTGCCGACAAGACATTAGATGGACCAATTGTCATTTTCCTGTTCGATGAGATTGGGGACTACGAGATTGAATTGGAGGTTGCAGATCCAGTCGGGAATTCCGATGTTGATTCGCTCTGGGTATATGTGACAGCTGTTGACCTTGTGCCCCCCGTCGCGAATGCGGGACAAGATCAGTCCGTTCAAGTCAATACCAATGTCAAATTCAACGGAAGCGCATCATCTGATAATGTGAAGATTGCTAATTGGACCTGGAATTTCAATTACAATGGCACGAATGTGACTCTGTACGGACCGGGGCCAGAGTTCGAGTTCAACCTGAGCGGCACATATCAGGTCATTCTGATCGTAAGGGACGCCTCGGATAATATGGCGGCGGATGCCGTGACGATAACGGTCGGCGGGATCGCCGCCGCGGAGGATCTTGCGGTGATCGGCTTGTCGATTGCGTTGATAATCGCAATCCTTGTTGCAGCATTCTTTGCGATCATCTACATGAGGAAAAAGAAATAAGCTGGTATCCTCCTAGCTCGCCAGAACCTTTTCCTTTTTTTACTTTGCCTGTTCTTTTATTGGCAACAGAGCCCCGACCATCGTCATTGCGCCTCGATGGCACACTGGGCATTGTGGAGCATGCTTGGCGAAAAGCACATGGCAAACGTTGCATTCATAAACATCAGTCATCCGATCGTCCCCTATGCGCAATCGTTGTCGATACCTATGAGGTTTGCCCATCTCTTATTAATCCTCACATATGTTGTATAAATCAAAATTCAGATACGGTCGCTATTCAAAACGAAATTCCGCAATATAAAGAGAAAACGAGATGTGCTCTAAGTCTTGCCAAAACAGATTGGTTCTGGGTGTTTCAAGAATATATATCGCCATTTGGCTAATTGAATTGTAATTCTGAGTTACGGATGGCATTCCCTGCGACAGCTTTTATATCGAGTAGATTGATACTCAGCAGGTATTTGGTTTGGAACCAAAGACCGTATTCAGCAAGGGGGGATACTTCTGGGAGAGGATACTGAAAAACTTGTAAAAGCAAAGAAGAAGTCCAGATTGGTATTGATTGCAATCGTGATTGCAGCGATCTTGATTATTGCAGCGCTTGCCGTTGTATTCATGACCGGTCTGGTCGGAGGTCAAAAAACGATAGTGTTCTACATGGCGACGAACGTTTTATCCTTGGACCCGATGGACGCATACGACACGGCATCGTTCATACCGATCCATAACATCTACGACACTCTGGTCGGCTATCCGGGTGAGGATATCGGGAATTACACGGGGGTTCTGGCCACAACTTGGACGGTTTCACCCGACGGACTGTATTATAATTTCACTTTACGGAGGGATGTGAAATTCTCCAACGGGAACGCTTTCACGGCTGAGGATGTCAAATTCAGCGTAGATCGCATACTGCAGATGGATTCGCCGGACACCGGCGTTGCATGGATTCTCAGCCAGGATGTGGACGAAACAAGCGTGACAATCATTGATGATTACAATGTTTCGTTCAAGCTGACCTTCCCGTACGCAGGTTTCCTCGCGACCATAGCTCAGCCATTCCCGCTTGGTATTATGGACAAGGAATTCACCGAGGATCAATACTCTACTTCTGATCCGTTTGCCCATGCATACATGTACTCGCATACAATGGGCACCGGCCCGTACATGCTTGAGAGCTGGGAGGAGCAGGTCCAGACAGTATTGGTTAAAAACCCGAACTACTGGGGCGGATGGGCCGGAGATCATGTCGACAAGGTGATTATCAAGGAGATCGCGGACGTGAACACCAAGGTCCAGGCTCTGAAGTCCGGTGATGCGACGATCGCAGAGATTCCTTATGGAAACATACCTGACGTGCAGGGAGACGCGAACATCGTCATCGATCCCGTCATGACATTCCAGCTGGAGATGATTTCAATGAACACCGACGAGGAAAGAGCCGACCACGAGTTCATGACGAATGCGACCGTGAGGCGCGCGTTCTCCTTCGCGTTCGATTACGCCAACACATCCTCGAACTTCTATGCAGGATACATGGACCCGGTGCAGGGATGCATCCCGAACGGCATGCCTTTTGAGGCGGAATCCCAGCCGTCGAAAGCCTTCACGTTCAATTTGAACATGGCATCCCAGCTTCTGAACGATTCCGGGTACACCCTGGATATTGATGACAAGAGGTTCAATGGAACAGCCATGGACATCTATGTAGACGAAGGGGATACGGAGAGGGCGCAAACGGCAAGCTTGTTCAAGACGAACCTGAACAGGCTCGGCATCACGGTGGCCTTGCACCAGGTGACAAGCTCCATCCTCGAGGGGATCAGGACATCGGATAATTGGGACATGTACATGACCGGATGGGTGATCGACTATCTCGACCCTGACGATTACGTGCTACCCATAGCGGTCTCTGCCAATGTTGGCGGCGGGGATTATTTCAACACGGGCGTCAACATATCAGCGCTTGATGACGCAGCTGTTGCAGCCGCGGAGACAACCGATCCAGATGATAGAGCCGATTTATACAACACAGTCTGGGAAGAGCTGAACGAGGAGCCGAACATGATATTCGTCGGTCAGACGAAATATGTCTGCTTCTACAGGTCGAACCTTCACGGATTCATGTTCAATCCCGTGACATGGTACAACTTCTACAACTATTGGCTCTCATAGTCAAACACCTCGCTTCGCAAGAGCGACCAAACCCTTTACCCATTTATCTTATATTCATTGATGGCCATCTGGCATCTCGGGTTGCGCGAGCCGCGAATCGCTTTCATGTGAGGGGTTGAACTCAGATGAAGATGTGGGAGTATGTCGTCAGGCGAATACTCTTCATTATACCGATTCTAATCGGCGTGCTCGCATTCACGTTTGTTATATCTCATCTTGTCCCTGGAGATCCCGTTGGCGTATACCTCGGCAGGATGGCAGACGACCCGATAATGAGGGCGAGGATCGAGGAGAGGTATCATTTCAACGACCCCCCGCTCGATCAGTTCATATATTATCTCGTCGGGGTGTTCCAGGGAGATCTCGGGGAATCGCTCGTCTATCGCAACCGTCCTGTCGCCGAGATTATTATGCAGAAACTGCCTGCGACGCTCGAGCTTGTAATCGCGGCATCGATTTTTGCGATCCCGGCGGGAATCTACCTGGGTATTCTATCCGCAACGAAGAGGAACACGTGGGTAGACGCCGTCTCCCGATTCATCGCGCTGATTGGCATCTCAGTGCCCACCTTCTTCTTGGCGCTGGTGCTCCAGTTGGCATTGGTGTCCAATATACATCTGTTTCCTTTAGACGGCAGGTTCCCGAATTATCTCGATCCTCCGGCTACCATCACAGGCTTCTATCTAATAGACAGCGCCGTCGCCCTGGACATACGCTCGTTCTTCTTCAGCGCATATTACCTCTTCCTTCCTGCATTTGCACTCGGTTTCTCAATCATCGGCTACATTCTGAGGATGATGCGGTCAAGCATGCTCGAGGTCATGTCGTCGGATTACGTCCGGTCCGCGAGGGCGAAAGGAGTGGCTGAAAGGCAGGTAATATACCGGCACGCTCTCAAAAACGCCTTCGGCCCGACGCTCACAATATCAGGACTCACCATCGGTGGCGCCATCAGCTACACGGTCTTCGTCGAGCGGATCTTCGGCTGGCCAGGGATAGGCGAGTTCGCAGTGTCATCAGTCGAAGAGCTCGATTATGCAGGCATCCTCGGCTTCACGATTGTGGTCACGATTGCATTCCTCGTGGCGAATCTGATTGTCGATATTCTGTATGCGTACATCGACCCGCAAGTGCGCCTGGGAGGCTGATACGCATGAAAGAGAGCGACTCGAAGCATCAAAATGCAATAATAGGAGGTATCCGCGGGCGTATTGACGATTTCAAATCACGTCACGAATCACGTATCAAGGAAACCCGCTATTCCCTCTACCTTTTCAGCCGAAGCCTCCTGTCGATGGTCGGGTTGCTTATCATCTTCTGCGTCGTAATCGTCGCGCTTATCGCGCCATTCATTGCGCACGACCACCCGATATATCAGAACGTAGGAGGCGAGATCCAAGAGTTCTGGCCGGTGTCCGTCGGCTCGCAGCTCTTGCCGCCAAGCGAAGATTACTGGTTCGGAACGGACTACAAGGGCAGGGACATCTACAGTATGGTGCTTTACGGCGCTTGGAAAGCGCTCTATATAGGCATGCTCGTGGTCATCCCTGCGGCATTCATTGGGATATTGCTCGGTGCGTTGGCCGGATACTTTGGCCGTGCCCTCGGCGAAGTGATAATGCGAATCACTGACATCTTTCTGAGCGTCCCGAGCCTCGTGCTCGCGATGGCGATCGTCGCCGCTTTAGGTCCGAGCATCACGAACATAACTATCGCGATGATTATCACCTGGTGGCCATGGTATACGCGGCTTGTCTTCGGACAGGTCCTGTCCATTCGTGAGAAGCAGTTCATAGAGGCGTCTAGGAGCGTCGGCGCAGGGCATAGGAGGATTCTCTTCAAGCATGTCATCAAGAACAGCCTTTCGCCTGTGGTCGTGCAAGCCTCATCCGATTTCGGGTACGTCATATTGGCTGCAGCAGCACTCGGCTGGCTTGGTCTCGGTGCTCCGCCTGACACCGCGGAATGGGGTCGAATGATTTCGGAAAACCAGGCGCACGTTATCTCGGCGTGGTGGGTAGTGACATTTCCCGGCCTCGCGATTGTGATCACCGTGCTCGGTTTCAATCTGCTCGGGGACGGCATACGCGACGTCCTCGATCCGAAGTTGAGGCGGTGAGGGAAAATGGCCGAGGACGAGGTTCTCCTGAGGATTGAGGGGCTCAAGACCTACTTCCACACATACGAAGGGGTCGTCAAGGCTCTTGAGGGGATTGACATCGTCGTTAAGCAGGCGGAGACAATGGGGCTGGTCGGCGAGACAGGCTGCGGGAAGACAGTCACAGCACTCTCCGTAATGCGGCTGATCCCGTCCCCTCCCGGCAAGATCGAGGCCGGGAAGGTCCTATTCGATGAACCCTCGTCTGTCACAGTCCTCAGGAATGAATACGACAAGAAGTTCAAAGGCGCGCCTGAAAACTTGAAAAAGAAGGAAATTGAAAAGATAGAGCGCGAGCTCGGCACGATCAAGACATCGGACGAATCAAGGAAAAAAGAATTGAAGGACAAGATTGCCGCGCTCACGTATTCCTACGACCTGCTGCGCAAGTCTCAGGCTCAGCTGAACGAAATCAGAGGCGACAGCATATCGATGATATTCCAGGAGCCTCTGACCGCGCTCAATCCGTCGTACACGATAGGGGAGCAGATAGGGGAAACAATAGAGCTTCATCAGATGGAGATGCTTGTCGAGGATATCCTGGAGCAGCTTCGGCTTGAGGAGTCCACCCTGAAGGCGAGGAAGAGAGCTGAACTGGTCGAAAAGAAGAAAGACGCCCAGGGAATCAAAATCGAAGGCACGAAACAACTTAAGGCTAGGAGAAATGAAAAGAGCTTCTGCTCGCTGTGCGGAACTCCTACAAGGAGCGATTGGAAGGCATGCATGGGCTGCGGCGCGCGATTCTCTAAGCTCCTACCGTTCCCTCTGATCAGCATTCGTCTGAGGATCTCCTCGAGCTATTACAGGAGATTGAAGGACAACCCGTTCAACGCATGGGCGGCTATGGTGCGGTCCAATATATTCACACGAAGGCTCCAGCACAGGCTGAAGCTTGCGAAGACGATGAGGGCGGAGCAGGCATTGAAGGAGGTCAAGATCGCCGAGCCTCAGCTTGTGGTAAAGAACTATCCGCACGAACTGAGCGGCGGAATGAGGCAGCGGGCGATGATAGCGATGATGATGTCCTGCCAGCCTGATCTGCTTATAGCCGACGAACCGACGACCGCGCTCGATGTCACGGTCGAGGCGCAGATTCTCGCGCTGATGAAAGAGCTCCAGCGCAATAAGGGTACATCTATACTTCTTATCACACACGATCTCGGAATAATCGCGGAGACTTGCCACCGTGTCGCGATCATGTATGCAGGCCATGTTGTCGAGCTTTCTTCGACGGAATCCATCTTCGCCCAGCCGATGCACCCGTACACTAACGCGCTCCTGCGCTCCATCCCGAAGATTGGAGCGAAATATCTGAGCGAGCGGAAGAAGCCGCTCTATGTCATACCAGGCGCTGTCCCGAATCTCATCAACCCACCGGAAGGGTGCAGGTTCCACCCGAGATGCGAGCATGTTCTTGAGAGATGCAAATCGCAAGTGCCAGCCTTAGTCGAGCTCGCCCCGGGGCATTTCGTTGCCTGCCATAACCCGGTCATACCTTCCAAGGAGGGTGGTTCATGATTTTGAAATCGAGGGAGAAAGACGCGGAGCATCTGCTCGATGTCGAGAACCTGAAAAAAGGATTCCCGATACGCGGAGGTGTCTTCTCAACCATCAAGGGAGAGATCAGGGCCGTCGATGATGTTAGCTTCTTCGTCAACAGGGGGGAAACGCTCGGAATAGTCGGGGAATCAGGCTGCGGGAAGTCCACTCTGGCGCGCCTGATTATCAGGCTGGTCAAGCCGACCGCGGGAAAGATAGTTTTCATGGGGAGCGACATCGCGAAGTATCGGCCGAAAGAGATGCACGAGGCGAGAAAGGAGATGCAGATGGTCTTTCAAGACCCGGTGAGTGCACTCGACCCACGCACGACGATCAAGAACATCATCGGCGAGCCGCTGATAGTCTACAGACTCGCGCGGGGGGAGGAGCTGACAAGGCAGGTGCTAGAGCTCATGGATATAGTCGGCCTCAAGAAGGAGCACCTTAGCAGGTTCCCGCACGAATTCAGCGGCGGCCAGAGGCAGAGGATCAACATGGCGCGCGCGCTCGCGCTGAAGCCGACCCTGCTCGTCCTCGACGAACCGACCTCAGCGCTCGACGTGTCCGTGCAGGCGCAGGTCCTTAACCTCATTATGGAGCTGCAGAAGAACCTCGGCCTGACGTATATATTCATC
Organism: Thermoplasmata archaeon; assembly: GCA_029858465.1. Taxonomy (GTDB): domain Archaea; phylum Thermoplasmatota; class Thermoplasmata; order UBA10834; family DTMW01; genus JAOUEZ01. The sequence goes on from JAOUEZ010000012.1 coordinate 16,357, forward strand.
AGCCATGAC